>SFTR01000026.1 GCA_004560915.1 bacterium
TTAAATGCTTCTTCAACGTCTTCTGTTTGAGTTATTGTGCATCCATTCTTTTCTGCAATAACTTTTGCTTTCTTAATAATAGATTCATCTCCCCATAACTCTTTAGGTCCACATGCTACAAAGTTTACTCCCATCTTAGCACTCATAACTAATAATGAATTAGCTACGTTATTTCTAGTATCACCTACAAATACTAATTTTAAACCTTTTAAATGTCCAAAATGTTCTTCCATAGTCATAAAGTCTGCTAAAACTTGTGTTGGATGGAAAGTATCAGTAAGACCATTCCATACAGGGACTCCTGAATACTTAGCTAAATCATTAACTGATGCTTGTTTGAATCCTCTAAATTCAATACCATCATACATTCTACCAAGTACTCTAGCAGTATCAGCAATACTTTCTTTCTTACCAAGTTGACTACCACTTGAATCTAAATATGTAGTATGCATACCTAAATCATAAGCAGCTACTTCAAATGAACATCTAGTTCTAGTACTAGTCTTTTCAAATATTAATGCAATATTTTTTCCTTTCAAATATTCATGATTTACATGATTATGTTTTTTTTCTTTTAAATCTTTTGCCATATCTAATAAATATCTAATTTCTTCTTCTTTGAAATCAAATATCTTTAGAAAACATTTTCCTCTTAAATCAACCATTCCTTAATCCTCTCTTTCTAATGCCATACTCATACAGTGAGGTCCACCTCTACCACGAGATAACTCACTACTTGGTATTTCTATTACTTTAATGCCAGCTTGTCTAAATACTTCATTACTTACATGATTTCTGTCATACGCTATTGCTACACCTGGTCTAATTGTAAGTAAGTTAGCTCCATCACTCCATTGTTCTCTTTCAGCAGGAATTCTCCTTCCCCCACCACATTTAATAAGAGTAACTTTATCTATATGTAAGTATTTTTCTAATAATTTATCAAGTGGCATATCAAGTTCTACTATATTTAAATCGTCTTCAGTTTTTCCTTTAGATAGTTCAAATACTTTAGTTACATGCATAACTTGACTATGTACAGCAAATTTATCAGTGTCTAGTCTAGTCATAACTGTATCTAAATGCATAAAACTTCTTTCGTCTGGAATATCAAATGCTAAGACATATTTAAATTTATTATTTTTACTAGCAAATATATTTTTAGCAAGTAAATTTATTGCATCAGGTTCAGTTCTCTCAGAGATACCTATAGCTATTACTTCATCACTTAATACTTGAATATCTCCTCCTTCAATATGATAAGCATTATATCTATCATAATATTTAGGAGTATCCTTATATTCAGGATGATATTTAAATATGTATTCTGCAAAAATTGTTTCTCTTTGACGAGTAACTGAGTACATTCTATGAATACTTACCCCATCTCCAATTGAAGCAAATGGATCACGTGGAGCATATAAATTAGGAAGTGGATCTAATATCATTTTTCCTATATCACGAGTAGCAAAGAAACCACTACTAGGTCTATATCCTTCTAAGTCTTCACTATCTATACCTGTAATACACTTTTTTATTAAGTCACGATTATCTTTAAATTGATTTAAATAATTAAATACTAAATCAAATACAACCCCTGAAGTTACTCCACCTTCTTTTATAAATTGTTTTAAGAATTTTTCTCTTACTTTAGGATGTGTATCTAATGCTTCAGCAGCTAAATCCACAAGATAAACAACCTCAACCCCTTCAGCTCTTAAAGCACCAGCAAATACATCATGTTCTTCTTGAGCCTTTTTCAAATATGGTATATCATCAAATAAAAGTCTTTCTAAAGTATTAGGAGTTAAATTTAAGAATTCATCTCCAGGTCTATGTAATAATACTCTTTTTAAAGGTTTTATTTCACTGTATACATGTATGCCTGACATATATCTCTCCTTTCCATCTTTATTCTCATAATCATTATATCTTTAAATGAAAAAAAAGTAAATGAATTTTATAATTTTCACTTACTCTTTCCTAGGAATTCTTGTACTTTAGGATTTTCACTATTTAGTATTTCTTTTTTATCTCCATATGCTAGTATTCCTTTATCTTTTAAGAATAACACTTTATCAGCATAGTTCTTTATTAAATCCATTTCATGACTTACTACTACTATAGTTGTTGTTTTAGATAGTTCATCTAATAATTCTAATAAGTCATTTACTACACTTGGATCTAATGCACTTGTTGGTTCATCAAATAGTATTACTTCAGGTTTAGTAGCAAGTGCTCTTGCTATCGCAAGTCTTTGTTTCTCTCCACCACTTAATCTTTTAGGATAACTATCTATTTTATCTAAAATATGTACTTGAGTTAATAACTCCTTTACCTTTTTATTTATCTCTTCTTTACTTCCTAATTTTAATAATCTAGGAGCTAATGCTATATTTTCACCAACTGTTAAATGAGGAAACAAATTAAAGTTTTGAAATACCATCCCTACTTTACTCTTTAACGTTACTTCATCTATTTCTTTAATATTAACACCATTTAAAAATATCTTACCTGCATCAATTTTCTCAAATCCATTTAAACATCTAATTAATGTAGTTTTACCACATCCAGAAGGACCTATTATTAATAGTTTCTCATTATCATTTATTTCAAAACTAACATTTTTAAATACTATCTTTTTATCATATTTTTTAGTTATATTATCTATCTTAATCAAGCTACATCTAACTTCCTTTCTATCTTTTTCATAAGTTTACTAAGAAGTCCAGTTATTAATAAATATATAAGTGCTATTAATATTAATGGAAAGAAGTAATCATATGTATTAGATGCTATTATATCAGATGCCTTTGTTAAGTCTGTAATTCCAATATAACCTGCTATTGCAGTTTCTTTAACTAATGTAATAAACTCATTACCCATAGACGCTAAACTATTTTTAACTGCCTGAGGTATTATTATATATATAAGTGTTTGTTTAAAAGTAAGTCCAAGCGCAAGTCCACCTTCTATTTGACCATCATCTATACTATCAAAACCACTTCTAAGTATCTCTGAACTATATGCTCCACTATTAATACCAAAAGCAAGCATACCAACTATTACTGGATCTAAAGTAGATGTCTTAAATATTATATAGTACATAATCATAAGTTGTAAAACACTAGGTGTACCTCTTATAACAGCAACATAGAACTTCCCTATCGCAGTTAATATTTTAAATTTACCAGTATGTTTATTAGTATATCTAATTATTGATATAAGTACTCCTATAATTATACCAATAGCTAAAGCACCTAAAGATATAACTATAGTATTTCTAAGACCTTCAAGTATCAATTCATATCTATTATCAAATATAACTGTCTTATAAAAGTTTTCATATATTTCATTTAAAAAATCACTCATAACACACTAAGAAGAATGATTAATTACAAACTCTTCTATTTTTCCTTCCTCTATTAATCTTTCTAAAACTTCATTTATTTTATTTAATAATTCAGTATTTCCTTTTTTAACAGCAATTGCATATTTATCAGTAAATAATTCTATATTTAATATTGTTAGTTCACTATTATTTTTAACTAATTCTTTAGCTGGTAATTCATCCATTACTATACAATCTGCTTTATTTGCTTTAACATCTTCAGCAGCACTTAAAAATTTCTTTTGACGTACTATTTTAGCATCTTTAAATTCTTTACTTACGTAACTATCAGCTACACTTCCAAGTTGAAGAGTAATAGTTTTATTTTTTAAGTCATTTACACTTTTAATAGAATTATATCCTTTTCTAACAACAATTACTTGTTTACTAGAAACATATTCTATAGAGAAATCAACTTCTTTTTTTCTCTCTTCACTAATACTCATACCAGCTGCAGCAAAATCAGCTTTACCACTATTAAGTTCATTTATTAATGAATCGAATGCTACATCTTTAATTTCTAATTCTTTACCCATAGCCTTAGCAATTTCTTTTGCTATATCTACATCTACTCCAACTATACCACTACTATCACGATATTCATAAGGGGCAAATCCTGCTTCAGTTACCATAACTAACTTATTATCATCTTTATTACATCCAAATAACAAAAATGAAACCCCAAAAACAATTAATAATTTAAATATTTTTTTCATACACTTCACCTACTATAAATTATATCATCATTATCTAAAAATCAAAAGTTTTTTTTACAAATAAAAAATACATTTCTGTATTTCTTATTGTTTAACAATAAACGTTAATGAACCGCCTGAGCCTATATTAGTAACATCTTTATTATTAAACTTAGCAGCTGTTACAGCATCTTTTGCATAACCTGTTTTAGAAGAAGTGTAAAGAAACATTGCATCTAACGAAACATTATCATTTAAAACAAAACTACTTAAATCTAAAACAGGAGCATCTACTTCATAGAACATATTTCTCATATCAGTAACATTTGAAGTATCAAAACTACTAAGATCCAGTGAAGTTACTTTAGAATTCGAAAACATTCCACTCATATCAGTTACATTACTTGTATTAAAATTACTCAAATCTAATGTTAAAATATTAGAATCAGCAAACATTTCTTGCATATTAGTTACATTGCTTGTATTAAAAGTACTGATATTTAAAGAGCCAATTGTAGAACCCTTAAACATAGAACTCATATCAGTTACATTACTAGTATCAAAATATCTTAAATCTAAACTACTAAGATTCATACTAGCAAAAATATAATGTAAACTAGAAACCTTTGTAGTATCAAATCCTCTAATATCAAGATCAGTAGCAGCACTAAGTGAAAACATACTATTCATATTAGTAACTTTAGAAGTATCAAATCCTCTAATATTTAGCGTAGTAGCTGCGCTTTCATAAAACATTCTTTCCATATTTGTTACATTTGATGTATCAAAACTTCTTAAGTCTAGACTTTCATTTCTATTTCCATAAAACATCCATTTCATAGTTGTAACATTACTTGTATCAAAACCACTTAAATCTAAATTATCAATCTTACTGCCATAAAACATTTCATCCATATAAACAACATTACTTGTATCAAATGTTGAAAAATCAACAGAAGAGCCTTTATACTGAGAAAACATACTAGAAGTCGCCACAATTGGTTTTCCATCAATTTCAGTACATATTTTATCAGTAATAGGTGCAGTTGAACGATGGTTTGCTAATTGTACTCCCCATCCATCTTCATCGATATTTACCCATAAATTTTCCATTTGAAAGTGATCAGGTTTTTGCTTATAACTATATACATAAGCTCCATTTGTAAACTTATAGCCTTGAGTTAAACTAGATTTATTAGTATAACAATCATATGTATCAGCATCAGCATTCTCTTTAATACCAAATTTTCCACTAAAACTACTATTCATATTATAATTTTGTGATTCTTTAGTATCAGTAAATACTACATTAATTGTATATTTATGTTTATAACCTGATGCAATTCTTACTCTTTTTAAAATATTTTTAAGTTTAATAGGAGTAGTATTCATTCCTTCACAAGTTCCAGATACAACTCCACTACTATTTAAACTTTCACAAGTTATTTTAATAGTCATTTCGTTTCTAGCAATATTATTCTCTAACTTATCCCAGTACAAATCATAATAAACTGTGTCAGTTCCAGCGTTTTCAACAGTTATTATTTTATTAATTGTTGCTCCTGGTTCAGCATCCTTTAGATTAATAGTATCTCCATCAGTAAACACAAGTTTTAATTCTCCAGTTGTAACTACCATATCTTTTCCTTCACCTTGTATATCTAAACTAAAATATGCATATGATATTCCAACAAGAGCCAAAACAGTTACTAAACTTATTCCTAAAACAAACAAAATATCTTTCTTTTTCATATCACACCTACTCTAAAAAAATATATCATAAATTACTCATAAATAAATAAAATTTGATAAATATTTAAAAATGATATATAATGTTTTTGGTGAAGATATGAAAAAAATATTACTAATACCATTACTTTTACTTAGTATAAGTAATGTAAAAGCCTATGAAAACGAATATTTTAAAATTGACATACCTGAAAATTATAAAGAAGATATAATGGAGAATGGTACTTATAAATGGATAGATACTAAATCTAAAAATAATGATAATATAGTTATAACAATAACTAAAAATGATTCTGAAAATAAATATAATATAGAAAAATATACAGATGAAAACCTAAATGAATATGAAAAATACTTAGAAGATGAAATAAATAAACAACTAAAAGATTATAACTTAAAAGTAGATGTTAAAAATGTCAAAAAAGAAACAATAAATGATTTAGATACTATTTCTTATGATGTTATATGGCCTACTAAAGAATCAACTGGATATGATATAAATCAAAAAGGATATGCATTTACTAGTGAAAATTATATATATGTTTATACTTTTAGTAGTGACTCTGATCTAACTAATAATGAAACATTAAAAAGTACTATTAATAGTTTTAAAATATTAGATAAAACTATAGAAGATAAATCATTATTAAATAATAAGTTATTATTTTCTCTAATAGTTGGTGCTTCTATTGGACTCATAGGTTTTATAATTTCAATACTAATAAAAAGACGCTAAAAGCGTCTTTTATCATGCACAAATATTGGATTTCATTCTACCTAGTATTAACTTCTCTTGTCTTGATACTTTTACTTGACTAACACCTAAAGCATCAGCTGTTTCACTTTGAGTATATCCTTGATAATATCTAAATTCTATTAAACTCCTATCAAACTCATCCATAGAAGAAAGTTCGTTATCTAAAAGTATTTTATTATCAATCTCCTCTCTTTTATCATTTCCATAATCATAGTCACTTTCATCAGTACTTTTAGTAAATGCTATAGTTTCTATAACATTACGAAGTACACCCTCATCTATCTCCATAAATGAAGATATTTCACTAAACGAAGGTTCACGTTCTAACTTACTAGTAAGCATTGACTTAATACTTAAGTATCTCTTATATAATGACATATACTCTTCACTAACTTTAATATTCCTATCACATCTTATAAATTCTATTATCTCTCCAAGTATATATTTATAAGCATAAGTACTAAATTTAACAGATGTATCTCTTTTATAATTCTTATATGCTTTTATTACCCCTATAGTTCCTACTTGATATAAGTCTTCAATATTATAATACATAGAGTATTTACTTGCTATTTTATATATAAGTCCTTCACTCTCTTTAATTAAAGTTAAATATTCACTCATATACTAAATACTCCACTACTAAGTTCTTCATTTTTACTTTTAAAACAATAATCAAATAAATCACTATTCTTTAAAGTTAGTTTAATTCTATCATTAATACCACTTATAACTACTTTACCATCAAACCTACTAACAACATTAGATATCTTGATTATAGAATCAATCCCACTTTTATCAACAAACTTTACACTTGATAAATCTATATTAATTTTATCAAGTGACATTCCTAATATTAAAGGAATAACTCTACTTTCAAATACTCTAGAAGTGTTATCATAAAAACTACCATTTAATCTAACAAATAAAATCCCTTTCTTGAACTCAATATTTGTTGTCATAATTAGATATTACTATAATTATTAAATGATTTGTTGTGTTTCGACAAAACTAGATATTTTTTTATTATTAAGAAAATAATTAGTATTAAAGAACTACTATATAAATATATAGAATCATTAGTTTTAGGATTCTCTATTTCTTCTTCTTGATATCTTACGAAACATACTTCTTTACTACAATAGTTTTCATTAGTTACTAGTTCATAATCTTTATTTATAAATACATAGTCATTCATAATAAATCTATAGTATTTTCTAAGTGTTGCCTCATCTTTAATATAACTATCTAAATAACTATAATAGTCATCAGTATATTCCTTTTCTAGTTTATATGTTTTATATAACTTATCAGTATATTTATATATAGGTATATATTGTTTCTTAAATGATCTTAAATCACTAATATTTATCTCTTTAGTACATTCTTCACACTTATCAAATGTAACTATACTATTATATACATTATATTTATCACCTGCTCTATAAGATATATTAATTGTTTCATCACTTCTACTACTATAATGAATTAATAACTTAATAGACTCATTAAACTCATTTAAAGCTATTTTAAAAGTCTTATTTCTATAATTAATAAAATTATACTTACCATCTACTAATTCCTTATAAGGACTCTTAAAATTGATTTTAAAGTTATTAAGATATATTTCTAGTTCTGATATATCTATATCACCTATTTGATTAAGTACTAAACTATCTATATCAGAATCAACAAATTCATAATCATTAAATTCTAACTTATAAGTTCTCTCTTTATATTTATATGGTTCATCTAACATATAATTAGTTTCATACTTTATATCATCAGAATCATATTTAATATCACCATTAATATCATCAATTCTCATATATTTAATATCTTTTTGAACATACTTATACCATAAGAATCTATCCTCCTTTTCTATAAATATTTCATCCTTAACTTTCCCAGGATAAATAGGACTCCATTCACTATATTTATATTCTAAAGCATAACATTTACTAAATATAAATATAGATACTAAAATTAAAAATATTTTCTTCATTTAAACCCTCCTATTATTATAGTTAGTCACAAATAAAGAAAACACTTCTTTTTTTATAAAAAAAATTAAATTCTTTTGAATTTAATTTTTAAGAGTAAAGTATCCAGGACTACCAGTTCCACCATCTATACGAGCATAGCGTATATCAGCATAATTACCTCCACTGTAGAAAGAAGCATTATATTTAGTTCCAGAACCGCCTACTAAATTAGTACAACCATAAAACACAAAATCATCGTAAGTAACATTATTGGTAACAAACTTATTACTTACATAAATTGTAGTAAGATTTTGTGATTCATAAAACATAGAATTCATATTAGTTACATTACTTGTATTAAAGTTACTCAAATCTAATGATTTAATTTTTGTTTGTGAAAACATATGCTCCATATCGGTAACATTAGATGTATCAAAACTACTTAAATCTAAACTAGTAACTTTGCTGCCATTAAACATATAACTCATATTTGTAACCTTACTTGTATCAAAGTTGCTTAAATTTAACGAAGTTAAATTTGTATCGCAAAACATAAATCTCATGTCTGTAACATTTCTAGTATCAAAAGAACTTACATCCAATTCTACAACCTTTGAAGCAAAAAACATTTCCGCCATATCAGTTACGTTACTAGTATTAAATTTATTTAACCCTTTAATAGTCGTAGCAGCACTTCCTTGAAACATATGAGTCATATTAGTTACATTTGATGTATTAAAACTACTTAAATCTAATGTAGTAACAGCACTTCCTCGGAACATAGATTTCATATTAGTTACATTACTTGTATTGAAATTGTTTAAATCAAATGAAGTAGCACTACTTCCATAAAACATGCTGCTCATATTAGTTACATTTTTTGTATCAAAATTACTTAAATCTAAAATAGTTGCAGCACTATTATTAAACATCTCTTGCATATTTATTACATTTAATGTATTTATACTACTTAAATCAATACTTGTAGCTTCACTTTCCGCATACATATATGACATTGAGACAATTGGTATATCATTTATATATGTACATATTTTACTTGTTACATTACTCAAAGTAGTTTTATTATTTTGCATTACTCCCCAACCGGTTGAAGACATATTATAAAAATAACCAGTCGCATCATTCCATACACCTTCTTGCATATAAGCATATGTATATTGGTCATTAGTATATTGTAATCCTTGTTTCAAAGTTTTATCAGTTTTACAAAAATAAGTACTTGATTTTGTATCAACTGCGGTAATCTCACTATAAGCGAAAGATGCTGTTATATCATTTATTGTATTTGTTATATATCCACCTTTCACACTTAAATTAAGTGTTTCATCTGACGCACTATTATTTTTAATTTTAAGTTTTATTGTTTTAGAATTATTTGATACAATTGAATCATTTATTTTATCATATGTATTTACTATATTATTTGAATCATCTAAATCATATGCAGAATCAAAATATTCAACTGTTAAATTCGAATTATTTAAGTAAAGTAATTTATAATATGTATCAACCGGATTCAAATTACTTATTTTTATAGTTACAATTGTTTCACCAGCGGGTACAGTTAATGTATTAGTGATATTTCCATCTATTTCTATAGAATATTTAAGTTCACCAATATACATTTCAGCAGCTCTTTTATTATCTATATTTACTTTAAAATATGAAAAACTATAAACAAGTAAAATACATATTGCTAGTACTATAGATATAACACCGATATATTGTTTTGTATAATCAATTATCTTTTGCATATCTACCTCTATTATCTAAATACATTTTACAAAATTATTGAAAAGAATTCAATATAAAAAATAGACTAAATATTTTAGCCTATTTTATAACAATATTAACTATCTTATTAGGAACAACTATTTCTTTAATAATTTCATGTCCTTCGATATGTTTAATAACATTTTCTTGCTCTTTGGCAATTCTTAATAATTCGTGCTTTTCAGTATCTTTACTTACACTGAAAGTAGCTCTTAATTTACCATTAACACTTACTGCTATATTAATAGTTTCATCACTAATCTTATTTTCATCATAAGTTAACCATTTGCTTTCACATATTGGTTTACCAAGATTTAACATTTCATTTAATTCTTCAGTAACATGTGGAGCAATTGGGTTTAATAACACTAATAATGCTCTATAATCTTTTCTACTAATAGAATCTAATTTATCATAAGCATTTGCTAAGATCATTAATGCACTAACAGCAGTATTATAGTTCATAGTATCTATGTCTTCTGTAACTTTCTTTATAGTTTTATTAATTAATATTTCTAAAGACTCAGTATATTCATTTTTATCATTTACTTTATCTTTTAATCTATAAATTTTATCTATAAATCTCTTACATCCTTTAAGACCATTTTCACTCCATGCTGCATCTTTTTCATAGTCACCTATAAACATTTCATATACTCTTAAAGCATCTGCTCCATAAGCTTTAACCATATCATCTGGATTAACAACATTACCACGAGATT
>SFTR01000027.1 GCA_004560915.1 bacterium
TTAAAGTGAAATTAAAAGGATTGTCGCCTGTTAATTACAGGTTACAATCCTCTAATTAGAAACTATTTATAAACTGTCCAACTTTTAGGGTTCAGTTCAAATTAACTCTTTTACTATGCATTTAACAACTTACAATCATAATCATATAATAATTCATTAACATTATTTATATTATATACTTTATTAATAAAGCAAAATCTAATTATTAAATCAAAATAATTATTTTTAGGAAGTGAATAAGAGGCACTATCTAGTAATTCAACTATCTCAAGTTCATTAAGTTCTAATGAAAGGCCAAGTAATATAATAGTTTCTTTAGAAGGATGATAATTTTTATCACTTCTTATCTTAGAAAATAATCTTCTATCAATATGTACTTTATTATAAACATCACTATCTTTAAGATTTCTTTCATCAATCATTTTAAATAACATTGTTTGAAAATCATTATATTTATCATTATCTTTTAAATATTGTTCAACTGGGTTAATACTTTTTTTATATTGTGGTTCCTCGCAAATTTCTAAATCATCATCTTCACTATAATACTCATCATAAAAAATATTTTTAAGTTTTTCCCTAAATATAAATTCATTTTTCTTATGTTCAGTTTTATCTTCTTTTTCTAAATTTAAATTAATATATTTTTTTAATTCTTCTTTCATAATTTCCTCTTTAGGTAATTATAACATAAATGTCACTTTTAAAGCGACCAAATAAATAATAGAAAATATTATTATTAAAGAGAAAAGAGGGAGAGAGTATGAAAAATAAAATGAGAGATAACGAAATGGATATAGTGTTTTTACTTGATAGAAGTGGTTCTATGAGTGGGATAGAAAAGGACACAATTGGAGGGTATAATAGTTATATTAATTCACAAAGAGGAAAAAATGTAAAAGTAACAACAATATTATTTGATGATAAGTATGAAGTACTACATAATAGGGAAAATATTGATAACGTAAAAAAATTAACTAATAAAGAATATTATGTTAGAGGATGCACTGCATTATTAGATGCAATAGGTAAAACTATAAGAGAAATGGAAGATAAAGCTCCTAATAAAGTAATATTTGTTATTACAACAGATGGTTATGAAAATGCATCAACAAAATATAATAAATCACAAATAAAAGAATTAATCCAAGCTCATAAAGATTGGAAATTCACATATATTGGAGCAGATATAGATTCATATAATGAAGGAAGAAGTCTAGGAATAGATGATGCATTCATTGCAAACTATGAAAAGAGTGAAAAAGGTGTAGGAAAACTATATAAGGCAGTAAGTAAATTAAGTTGTATTTTCTATGATGATGAAGAAATAGATGAAAGTTGGAAAGAAGAATTAGAATAATATAGCAAGATAAAACTAATTATGCTAAAATAATACCATAGGAAGTGAGTATTATGGAATTATTTAGAAAAGCAATATTAGTTATACATGGTTTTGCAGGTGGAGTATATGATCAAGAGTATTTAACGCATAGACTTGAGTTAATTAATAATTTTGATGTATTTACTTTTACTTTACCTGGACATGATGGTGACTTTAAAAAGAAAATAACTTATAAAGATTGGATTAAAAAAGTAGATAGTGAAATGGAATTTTTAATATCTAATGGATATAAAAAAATATATGTTATAGGTCACTCTATGGGAGGAGTATTAGCTTCATATGCAGCATCAAAATATCCACAAGTTAAAAAACTAGTTTTAGTAGCACCAGCATTTAGAATAAGTGGATTTGAGAGCTCTAAATTTAATATAAATACAGCATTAACTTCAACACCAAAAATATTTGAAGAATATGGTGCAGGTTTAGTAACAAATAGATTATTAAAACTACCAGCTAACTGCTATATAGAATTTTTTAAAGTAGTAAAAGAACTACAAGATTCTATAAAAGATGTAACAGCACCAACACTTATATTAAGAGGTACCTCAGACTTTATAGTTCCACAAGAATCAGTAGAATATGCTTATAGTAGTGTAAAGAATAACTTAAAGAAGTTAGTAATGTTAGAAAAAACAACACACGATGTATTTAGAGAAAACAAAAAAGGACAAGCAACAGACTTAATAATAGAATTCTTCAAAAATAAAAATAGCTTATTAAGTTTTCCAAATGGAATAACAGAAAACGATAAAGAAAATTAAGATTACTTCGGTAATCTTTTTAATTATGTTATAATAATTTTAGGTGATAATATGACTATTATAGAATATGAAGAAAAGTATTTAGAAGATGTAAAAGACTTATTAGTAGAGTTAGAAAAATATATTCTTACAATAGATGAAGACGACTTAGACCATTTACATAAAGATTATAGAGATAAAATGGCAGTAATTGATTTAAAAGAAGCATATGAAAACGAAGGTAAATGCTTTTTAGCATTAGATAACAATAAAGTGGTTGGACTAGTAATTGGATGTATATTTCCATATGATGAATATGATTATTTAGATTATAAATGTCCAAGAAGAGGAGAAATAACTGAGCTCATTGTTAGTAAGAAAGTAAGAAGCAAAGGTGTAGGCAAAGAACTAATGAACAAGATGGAAGAACACTTTAAAAGTCTAGGTTGTGAGTATGTGATAGTGGATGTATTCGCATACAATCATAACGCAGAAAACTTCTATAATAAAAAAGGCTATCATGCAAGAATGAAAACATTAATAAAAAATTTAAATGAAGACAAATAAGAAAGAAGGTGCAAAATGATTAATTATTTAATGAGTGGAATAGATAAAGAAAATGGATTTACTAGTGAGCAAGTTAATTCTTTAAAGAAAGATATAAAGGATAATAGTGTTATTACTTTTATAGCGTCAAACTTCGATAACATCGAAAAAACAGTTAAGCATAAAAACTTGTTAGTAGAAGCATTTAATAAAGTGGGTATCAATTTTAAATGTGAATACCTTGTTGATAAAAGAGTTACTAAAGAAGAAGCAAAAGAATTATTAAATAAATCTAATATAGTTTTTCTTATGGGTGGAGATACATATAAAGAAATGCAAAGTATAAACGAATACAAGATTAAAGATGATATTACAAGTAGAGATTTAATAATAGGCGTTTCAGCAGGTAGTCTAAATCAAAGCAAAAATGTTATTTATTTAGATGAATACCAAGATTATAAATTAGTTAAATATGAAGGCTTAGGTTTAGTAGAATTTAATATATATCCACATTTAGATTTAAAAAATGAAGAATTTCTAAAAGAAATATTTACTGTAAGCAATGATAGGCCACTAATTGCTCTTCCAAATGAATCATTTATTAGATGTGAAAACGATAAAATAGAGTATCATGGAAATTATTATAAAGTAAGAAATGGTGTAATGATTATAAATGATAAAGAATATAGTGATATTAAGGAAATTGTAAATCTATAGTAAATTTACATTTTATATAATTTAATATATAATAATAGCAATGAAAAACATAGTTATAGAAGAAAAACAATTAAAAGATTTAGATATAAATGATACATTCTTTGACTCATTAAAAAGTGATTATAAAGACTTTATTATTTGGTTTAATAATCATTTAGATAGAAAAGCATATGTAACATATCAAAACAATAAAATAACATCTATTTTAGTATTGAAAATAGAAGAAGAAAATGAAAATTATAATTTTACCAAAGAATTTAAGCCATCAAAAAGATTAAAAATATGTACTCTAAAAGTAACAGATAAATATAAAAGATTAGTTACTAAATATTTAGAATTAGCACTTACTGAAGCAATAAAAAATAAAGTAAATGAAATATATATAACACTTTACACTAATCATAAAGATTTAATAAATCTATTAGAAAGAAATAATTACACATATTATTGTGATAATACTAATAATGAGAAAGTATATGTAAACAAAATAAAAGAGTTTTAAAGCTCTTTTTAATCAGGATCTTCAAAATGAAAGTCATCATCTTCGAGTTCAGTTTCTTCAAATCTATATGACTCATTATCTTTAACTTTACTTTGTTTCTTTTTAGTACCAAATAAAGACCCAATAAATAATGTTTTTAATAAACTGTGTTTATTTTTCTTTTCATCTTTTTCTTTCTTATGTATTTTAGTATTTAATTCAATAGTTTCATTAGCTATCTCATTAGTAGTATCAACGATTCTTTCTATTAAATCTAAATATCCCTTAATAGTTTTTGCTTTACTATTTTTAATTTTTTTAATATCTTCATCAAAATCATCTAAGTTAGCATTCTTTTCTATTAAAGTTAAATAATAATTATAAAATCTAATTAAAGTATCATAACAATCAGCAGAACATCTTATAACTTTTTTTAATTTAGTTTCATCATCTAATTCATCAAGTTTAAGTTTTTTTATAATCTTATCATAATCATACATTTCCATAGATATCCCTCTATAAAAAAGTATATCATAATTTTGAAAAAACTTAAATTTATTGTATAATACAACTGAGGGATATTATGGCAAACTTTACTAAAAAAGCAATTAAAGATACATTTATAACATTACTAAAAGAAAAGCCTTTTAATCAAATAACAGTAAAAGATATAGTAGATGAATGTGGAGTAAATAGAAATACATTTTATTATCATTACGAAGACATAAATGATTTACTTGAAAATGTTATTACTGAAGAAACAGACATTTTAATTAAAAATTATCCAACTATAGATTCAATAGACATGGCAGTAGAAGTAGCTATTAAATATGTACTTGAAAATAAAAAGACTATTCTAAATATTTATAATCACTTAGATAAAAATATATATGAGAGATTCATAATGGACACTTGTGAATATACAGTTAGAACACTAATAAACTCAATTACTAAAAATATGAATATAAATGAAAAAGATAAGAAGTTCTTAATTAGTTTTATAAAGTGCCAATTCTTTGGATTTTGTATAGACTGGTTATCAAGAAACTTAGATGAAGAATATGTAAAAGAGTATGTAACATATACTAAAATAAGTAAAGAAATATTATTAGAATTTATAAGTAAACATTCTAATTAATATTCTTTTTTTATGCATTAAAACCACTTTGTCTAAAAATTAAACATCATAAAAAAACTGTCCATTTTAAAAAATAAATTATAAGGTTATACTATTTATATAATGAAAGGAGGAACTAAGATGAGTAAATTTATACGTATAGCTAAAACAAGTTACATAGTTATGTCTATCATATTATGTATTCTAGGATTAGTACTTATGATAAATCCAGCATTTTCACAAACAATGTTAGTTGTAATATGTGCAATACTTTTAATAGTATTTGGAATGATTAAACTATTTGGTTATTTCTCAAATGACCTATATCGTTTAGCATTTCAATATGACTTACCATTTGGTATTTTACTTTTAGTACTTGGTATTATCATTCTAGTACGTCCTGAAGGATTTATTAACTTCATATGTATAGCATTAGGTCTTTCAATATTCACAGATAGTATGTTTAAAATGCATATTGCTAATGAAGCACATAAGTTTGGTATTCGTGAATGGTACTTAATATTAATATTCGCAATACTTGCTTGCATTTGTGGTATTGTTTTAATGATAAAACCTAGTGAGAGCGCAATGGTATTAACTATATTACTTGGAGCTAACCTTTTAGTAGAAGGTATTCTTAGTTTAATAACAGTTATTACATCAGTTAAAATCTTTAAAGAAAAGAAAAAATAGTTTAAAGGAGACATATATATGACAGCAGAATTTACTAAAGAAATGAAAAAAACTCATACTATACTAGCACCAGATATATTCCCAGTACATATGAGACTTCTAACAAAAGTATTCGCGTTATATGGTTATAATGTAGAAGTACTTCATTATGAAGGAAAAGATGTTATAGATACTGGACTTAGTTACCTACATAATGATATTTGTTATCCAGCCATATGTGCAATAGGACAACAACTTTATGCACTTAAAAGTGGTGATTATGATACTCATAAAGTAGCTTTAATACAATTTCAAACTGGTGGTGGATGTAGAGCATCTAATTATATTTGTTTACTTAGAAAAGCTTTAGAAAATATGGGATATGATTATATACCAGTTATTTCAGTAAGCACAAGTAACATAGAAAAATGTAGTGGATTTAAACTAACACCAATGATGATGTATATGTCTCTTAGAACTATTATCTATGGAGACTTTATAATGCTTTTAAAGAATCAAGTAAAACCTTATGAAAAGAAAAAAGGTGAAACTGATAAATTAGTAGATTACTGGATAAATAAATTAACTACTGATTTCGCTTCTAAAAAAAGTTTAAATAATAGAAGTATGAAAAAAAATCTAAAAAGTATTGCTAAAAGTTTCCATGAGATTAAAAGAGTAGATAGAAAATTAAAGAAAGTTGGTATCGTAGGAGAAATATATGTTAAATATTCCCCATTTGGTAACAACAATTTAGAAGAATTCTTACTTAAAGAAGGATGTGAATATATGGTACCAGGAGTACTAGCATTCTTTGAATTCTGTTTTTCTGATGGAGAAATCAATCATAAATATTATGGAAAAAATAGAGTAAGTATGTATGCAGGAAAGACTATAGAGTCAATCGCATCTTCTTGGGAAAAAGATATGGAAGAAGCATTAAAACCATATCCTGAATTTGTATGTCCAACTCCATTTAAAAAGATAAAAAAACTTGCAGATCAAGTAATTGATAGAGGAGTAAATATGGGAGAAGGATGGCTTTTACCAGGAGAAGTATCTGAACTAATAGAAAAAGGTTATAACAATATTATATGTGCTCAACCATTTGGATGTCTTCCTAATCACATAGTAGGAAAAGGTACAATAAGAACACTTAGAATGTTATATCCAAATGCTAATATATTTCCAATAGATTATGATGCAGGAGCTTCAAAAGTAAATCAAGAAAATAGAATTAAATTAATGCTAGCTATCGCAGAAGAAGGTGATAAGTAATATGAAAAGAGTAGGTTTTGATATAGGATCTACTACTATAAAATGTATAGTAATTGATGAAAAAGAAAATATAATATTTAAGAAATATGAACGTCACTATTCTGAGATAAGAAGTGCTATATTAAAAATAATAAATGATTTAAAACAAGTAATAAAGAAAGACAAGATAACAGTAACTATCTCAGGTTCAGCAGGGCTAGGTTATGCGGAAAGTCTAAAGATACCATTTGTTCAAGAAGTATTTGCAGAAAAAATAGCAGTTAAAAAGTATTATCCAGATACTGATACAGTTATAGAATTAGGTGGAGAAGACGCTAAAATGCTATTTCTTACTGGCGGATTTGAAATGAGAATGAATGGTAGCTGTGCTGGTGGAACAGGTGCATTTATAGATCAAATGGCATCTTTACTAAATGTAACAGGTGAAGAATTAAACGAACTATCAAGTCATCACGAAAAAATATGTAATATTGCATCTCGTTGTGGAGTATTTGCTAAATCAGATGTTCAACCACTACTTAATCAAGGTGTTAGAAAAGAAGACATCGCAGCTGGTATATTTAGAGCAGTAGTAAACCAAACAATATCAGGTTTATCACAAGGAAGAGAAATAGGTAATAATGTTTTATATTTAGGTGGACCATTATACTTCTATAGCGAACTTAGAAATAGTTTTGATGAAGTATTAAATACTAAAGGAATACTTCCTAATGATGCTCTTTACTTTGTAGCAATAGGCTCAGTAATAGCAAACGTAAAAGAAGAAACAACTCTTTTATCACTAGAAAATAAATTTAAAAAATTTAAAGAACAAAACAACTATACAAAAACTAAACCACTTTTTAAAGATAAAAAAGAATATGAAGAATTCTTAAAAAGACATAATGATACAACTATAAAAGAATTAGATAAACCAAGTAAAAATATGTATCTAGGAATAGACGCAGGAAGCACTACTATTAAGATGGTTCTTTGTGATGATGATGGTAACATATTTAATCCATATTATTCATCAAACGAGGGAAGCCCAGTAGAAATAGTTAAAAAGTATTTGATAGATTTGTATGAAAAATATCCAAATATTAATATTAAATCTAGTGCAGTTACTGGTTATGGAGAAGAACTAATTAAAAATGCATTTAATATAGGTTATGGAGTAGTTGAAACAATTGCTCACTATACAGCAGCAAAGAAAATAAATCCTAAAGTAGACTTTATTCTTGATATAGGTGGCCAAGATATAAAATGTTTTAAGATTAAAAATGGTTCAATAGATAGTTTATATTTAAATGAAGCATGTTCTTCAGGATGTGGTTCTTTCTTACAAACATTTGCTAAAGCTTTAGGATACACAACAGAAGAATTCTCACACTTAGGCCTTTATGATAAAAGTCCAGTTAGTTTAGGTTCTAGATGTACAGTATTTATGAATAGTGCAGTTAAGCAAGCTCAAAAAGATGGCGCATCAGTAGAAAGTATCGCAGCAGGTCTTTCAATGAGCGTAGTTAAAAATGCATTATATAAAGTTATAAGATGCGCTAGTCCAAAAGACTTAGGAGAAAATATAATTGTACAAGGTGGAACATTCTTAAATGATTCAGTACTAAGAGCATTTGAAATGGAAATAGGCCATAATGTAATAAGACCAAAATATTCAGGACTTATGGGAGCATACGGAAGTGCACTTTATAGTAAAGAAAAAAATAGTGATAAAAGTAATGTATTAAATCTAGAAGAACTTAAAAACTTTAACTATGAAACAAAAAATATAAATTGTAATGGTTGCACTAATCATTGTAATTTAGTAATAAATACATTTGATAAGAAAAGAAGATTTATCGCAGGTAATAGATGTTCAAAACCACTTAACAAAGGTACTACTCAAGAACATTATGACTTATATGAATATAAACAATCACTATTAAAAGAATTTATGAATAATGAAATAGATGAATCTAAGACTACTATTGGTATACCTCTAGTACTTAATATGTATGAACTATTACCATTTTGGTATACTTTATTTAAAACTTTAGGACTTAATGTAGTAGTGTCTCCATTTTCATCTAGAAGTCTTTATTTAAAAGGACAACACACAATACCATCAGATACAATATGTTACCCAGCTAAACTAGCTCATGGGCATATAGAGTATTTATTAGATTCTAAAGTAGATTATATATTTTATCCAAGTATGAGCTATAATGTAGATGAAAAACTTGGTACTAATCATTATAATTGTCCAGTGGTTGCATATTATCCTCAAGTTATAAGAGGCAATGTAAATAATTTAAAAAAAGATACGTTTATAGATGACTTTATAAGTTTAGCAGATAAAAAACAATTCTTAAAAAGAATAAAAATTATAATTAAATATTATGATATTGAAACTACAGAATCTAGTCTTAAAAAAGCAGCCATAGAAGCATACGAAGCATATAATAATTACTTATCAAAAGTAAGAACTAAAGCAGAAGAATTCATGAATATTGCATTATCTAAGAATATACCTATAATTGTATTATGTGGTCGTCCATATCATTTAGATCCTGAAATAAATCATGGTATTAATAAACTTATAACTTCACTTGGAGCAGTAGTTATAACTGAAGACAGTATTAGTCATAAAGTAAAACCATTTAAGACTAAAGTAATGAATCAATGGACATACCATTCAAGATTATATGCTGCTGCTAAATACATAAGTGAATCTAAAGATAATATTAATCTAGTTCAATTAGTATCTTTTGGTTGTGGAGTAGATGCAGTAACTACTGATGAAGTAAGAAGAATTATTGAAAGTAAAGACAAAGTTTATACACAAATAAAAATAGATGAAATATCTAATATGGGAGCAATTACCATAAGACTCAGAAGTTTACTAGCTATAATTGATAATAAAACTGTAAAGAATAAGTAATGTTATTGTTTTAAATTTATTATGATTGTAAAATGATAGTGTAGTAGGAGGTACATATGGAACTAACGGCAGCAGCTGAATGGTTAAATACTACATTTAGTGGATTTGATCATGCTATATTAAATATTTTACATGAACTAGCACTTTTAACTCATGGCAATTTAAATTGGCTATTCAAGTTTATTAGTTTATTTGCTGAAAAAGGTTTATTCTTAATATTACTTAGTATATTCTTAATGCTATTTAAGAAAACAAGAAAGTTTGGAATATGTATGTTTGGTGCTATAGGAGCAGGTGCTATTATAACTAATTTTATATTAAAAGATATGGTAGCTAGACCAAGACCATATATGAGTACTGTCTTAGAATATAATGAATGGTGGAAATATGCAGGAAGTGTTACTGAAAGTGATTTTTCATTTCCAAGTGGACACACAACAGCTATGACAGCAGCAATGATGTCTTTAGTATTCATGGCTAAAACTAAAAATAAGTATTGGTGTTTTCTATTTATAATACTTATGGGTATATCAAGAAATTATCTTATGGTTCACTATCCATCAGATGTAATAGGTGGTATGTTATCAGGACTAATCGGAGCAACTGTTGCATGCCTCATAACAATATTAATTTACAAAATATTAGACAAATACAAAGATGTAAAATTATTTAACTTTATAAAGAACTTTGATATAATAAATGCAATGAAAAAGAAATAATCATTGCATTTTTAAATGCTAAAAAATATTTATTATAAAAGTGAAAGAGAGCTAATTATGTATACAAGTAAAGAAGAAATATTTAAATACCTAGATAACTTAAATATTAAATATAAAAGAATAGATCATAAAGCAGTATTTACAATGGAAGAAATGTCAAAACTTAATCTTGAAGATGAGAGTGAAGTGGTTAAAAATTTATTTATAAGAGATGATAAAAAGCAAAACTATTATTTAATACTAGTTAAAGGTGACAAAAGAGTTAACTTAAAAGAATTAAGAAATACTCTAGGACTTAGACCTCTAACATTTGCAAGTGAAGAAGATTTAGAAAAATATTTAGGTCTTAAAAAAGGCTCAGTAACAATACTTGGAATACTTAATGACAGAGAACATAAAGTAAAAGTATTAATAGATGAAGACATAAAAAGTTTCAAAGAAATAGG
>SFTR01000028.1 GCA_004560915.1 bacterium
TCATATATTCACATAAATTTTTCATATAACCATTTAGTTCATTATATAATGGCGGTACAAATGAAACACTAGATCCAGCAAGACCAGGCTTTAATATATAAGTTTGAGTCTTTCTTAAATGTCCACTACCTTTAGTAGAATTATCTTTCTTACAATTACTTAAAAGAACTTTATTTACTCTATTAAATGTATCAATTGAAAATCCATTCTTACTAGCATAAGAAAGTCCAGATAATAAAGCCATCTTAATATTATTAAATTGTATTACTGTATTATTTTTATTCTTATACGGCATTAAAAACATATCATCTTTAGTAATCTTAGCATTATCAATTTTAAAAGAATAATATGTATCAATTATAAATGCTGACTCTAAAAAAGATTTATAATCAAAAGTCATACTCTTAAGAAATCCTTTATACTCTCCATATGCTTCTTTCGCATCACATAGAAGTTTCATAAGAGAACTATCAAGTTCATAATTAAAAGGTAATTTTTTAGCTTTATATGGTTCCATACTTTACACTCCTTAATTATATATTATCATAAATATAATAAAAAATATACATATTTAATTAAAAATATGTATATTTTAATATGGATTAGGATAACTAGTAAGACCAGTACCTTCTCCTTTAGTCCATATAATTTTATTTCCTAATACTTTAAGACCATATATTATTTTATATAGTGTTTTATCTCCATTTTTATAATAAAATGTTAATGTAGTATTACCATTTTTATTAGGTTCAAATACCCATTTATCATCTTCATCACTAGTAAGTTTAACATTATCATTAGTAGATTCATAACTCCAACTATAGCCATCTTTAGAATCCATATCATACTCTATAGTCATCTTATCATTATATACTGCTAAATACTTAGAAGCTGGACCCCAAAATACCAAATAAATTGATACTAAAGCTGTTACTCCAAACATAATATAAAATCTTAAATACTTCTTTATATGTTTCATATCTTCACCATAATAATAATATCACTTTTAACATATTTAAGCAAACAAAAAACAATCCGTTCTGATAAAACAAGATTGTTTCGAGTTTCCGAAAATAAATTATGAATCATTTATATTAATAATTAAATTAATATAAATACTTCTAAATATTATCAGTATTTAGCATAATTTCTTATCATTTTGAGTTTTGCTTTCTCAACGTTATAACATTTGTCCTTAGTAGATAAGACATCTATTTCTTAAATTAATAAGATATTTTTATTATTTATATTATTTTGATATAAAATATTATTAGTAAGATAGATATATAATTAAGTTAGTAAATTAATACTAATTAAGAACATATAATTGAAAAATAATATTAGTATATCCAATATAAATAAGTAAAAATAATATAGATTTTTTCACTAATATAATTAAATTATTTATATTATTATATAAGTTTATAAAAGTAATTAAACTTAAATAAATTATTATATAATAGATATAATATTTAATTATCTATTGGACAACTATATATTATCAAATATTTCATACCCTGTCAATATATTTTTAAATTTTTTTTCAAAAAAATAAAATAATTGCATTTTCAGCAATTATTTTTCTTCTCCTCTTAACAGATAACTCTTATCACTATAAGAAGTATGTAATAATTTAAAACTCTCTTCACTAAGTGGTTTTCTTAAATAATTCTTGTATAATATTTTTAATTCTTTATTATCATGAGCAAATCTAACAGCTCTTTTAGAATCTATATTATAAAGTCCTTTAGCTCTTTGCTCCCTAATCTTATCTAATTGTGTTATTTGGCATAATGGTTGTCCACCACCACCAATACATCCTCCTTTGCAATTCATAACTTCTATGAAATGATATTTCTTATATCTATCATCTTTTAATAGTTCTTCTAAATTTTCAAGTTGTTGAACAACAGCAACCTTAAGTTTATAATTATGTATCTCTATAGTTGCTTCTTTTATTCCATTAAATCCTCTTAAATCACTAAATACTAATTGATCTTTCTTTAAATTAGTTTTAGTCATAATTCTATAAAGCGTACGAATAACTGATTCAGTTACTCCTCCAGAATTACCAAATATTACTCCACCACCACTACCTTCTCCTAATAATTTATCATATTCACTATCATTTAAATTATTAAGTTTAATATCTTCTTCTTTAAGTAAAATAGAAAATTCACTAGCTGTCATTACATAATCAATATTAATTGTATATTCACGTGCTTCCATCTTCTTAGAAGTACAAGGTGTAATAGCTACAGTAACTATCTTTGATGGATCTATATTCTTTTCTTTAGAAAAATATTCTTTAATAATTGCACACTGCATACCTATAGGACTCTTACAAGTAGATAAATTATCTAATAGTTCTGGATGATATACTTCAGCATATTTAACCCAAGCAGGGCAACAACTTGTAAACTGAGGCATAGGGCCTTTATTAGTAAGTCTAGCCGCAAACTCAGCTACTTCTTCCATAATAGTTAAATCTGCTCCAAATGCAGTATCAAATACATAATCAAAACCTATCTTCTTAAGAGCAGTAACAAGTTTACCCTCTGTATTATCTCCAGGTTCCATTCCAAAGTTTTCACCCATAGAAACTCTAACAGCAGGAGCAATCATAGCTACAACTACTTTTTCATTAGTATTTATTATTTCTTTAACTTCCTTATAACAATATCTAGGTACTATAGCACCAGTAGGACAATTCAAAATACATTGACCACATCCCAAACATATAGGATTCTTACATACATTTAAATCATAAGAAAGGTTAACTACCTTCTCACAAGTCTTCTTACATTGCCCACAATTAATACATTTTTCAGGTATTCTAACTATTGCTGGATTATATTGACTTATTCTTACTTTTTTATCTTCTACTGTATCATTAACAATTTTACTTGTTTTAATATCTAATGCTTCTTCAACTACTGAATCTATTACTGAATCTAAATCATCTTGATCAAATATATCATTAGTTACTAACTTAAATTCATTTTTTACGCTTTCACACATGGGACAAACATAATCATCAGATAACTTATCAGTTTCGACTATATAACCACATTTAGCACATATATATTTTGCCATATTATCTCCTTTACATCTTTTTCAAAACCATTATAACATATTTTTCTTATCAATTTCAAAATAGAATGTAGTACCCTTATTTTTAACACTTTTAACACCATATTTATAATTATGACTCTCAAGTATTGTCTTAACTATAGAAAGTCCTAAACCAGTACCAAAAGCATTTCTCTTATGTTTCTTTTCATTATGATAATATTTATTCCATATATATTTAATTTCTTCTTTATCAATACCTTTACCAGTATCTCTAATTTCAACTAATACTTTCTTCTTTTCATCAGTAACATTTATATATATTTTTTTATCTTCTCCAGTATAGTTAACAGCATTATTAAGTAAATTATATATAACTTGTTCAATTCTCTTCTTGTCAGCCTTAACTTTTATTTCTTTATCATTAGTATATATAAATTCATAACCATCACTATCTATAAGAATATAAAATCTCTTAATAATATTTCTAATTAACTCATTAAGATCAAACTCTTCTATTTTAAGTTCATAAGTACTAGATTGTAACTTAGATAAATCAAGAATATCACTTACTAAAACATTTAATCTATCAGTTTCTTCTATAATTATATTCATATTTTCTACTCTTTTTTCAGGAGTTTGACTTTCTAAATCCCTAGTCATTTCAGCATATGCTTTTATCATGGTAAGTGGAGTCCTTAAGTCATGACCTACATTTGCCATTAAATCACGTCTTAATTCATCAGTCTTAGATAACTCATTCTTAGCTAAATCTAATGTAGTTGATAATTCTTTTATCTCTTGTACTTTACTATCTGTTGAGAATGATACATTAAAGTCTCCATTAGCTAGTTTTTTAGCAGAATCACTTATCTTAACAATAGGTCTAGATATTTGACTAGATATAACATAACTTATTATTAAAGATATTCCAAATATTATTAATGCTATATATCCATATTGACTTTTTAATAATATTATAGATGAATCTAATGGTTGAATAGAAGTATTTAGAAATATATATACTTCATTATTATATTTTAGTGCTTTAATTATAGTTTTATTACCAAATCTTTTATTATAAAGAAGTTTAGTATCTTCAGTTTTACCACTACTTACAAAAGAAGTTATATAGTTATCACTAGTATCTTTATCACTAAATAAGCATCCCTTATTATAAGTATTTGATATAGTTTGTATCACTCCGTTAGAATATATCGATACACAAACTCCATAGTTATAAGCTATATCTTCAAGGGTATTTATATCCATAGAATTGTTAGTTTTAATAGAATTTACTATATCATCTAGTTGATTCTTTTTATAAACTTCATAATATTTATTTAGAAATACTATCTGCATCAAAAAAAGAAATAGTAATATAAAACATGAGAATGCTACTAAGCACCCAAGTACTATATGTTTAATCTTACTATTCTTTATCATCAAACTTATACCCCATTCCTCTTACAGTGGTAATTAAATCTCTATATTCTCCTAAATTATTTCTAAGCATCTTTATATGTGTATCTATTGTTCTATCATTTCCTAAATAATCATAATTCCATATATTATTAAGTAATTGTTCACGAGATAAAGCAATACCTTTATTATTTATAAAATATACAAGCAAATCATATTCTTTAGGTGTTAATAATAATTCTTTTCCATTTATATATGCAGCATGTCCTAAGAAATCTACTTTAAGATTCTTATATATATAGAAATCATCTTCTCCTTTATATCTCTTTATAACTGCATTTATTCTAGCCATTAACTCTTTAGGACTAAATGGTTTAGTCATATAATCATCTATTCCTAAATCAAAACCAGCTAATTTATCATATTCTTCTCCTCTAGCTGATAACATAATAGTAGGAGTATTATATCTTTCTTTAATTATTTTATATGCGCTAAAACCATCCATCTTAGGCATCATTATATCTAAAATAATAATGTCTGCATCTTTTGCTTTTTCAATAGCCTCAACACCATTTTCAGCTTCTAATACATCATACTTATTTCCAATACAATATTCTTTTATAACATCTCTTATAAGTTTTTCATCATCTACAATTAGTACTTTCACATTATTCACCTCTGATATTTAATATAATATCATATTATGAAATATTTGTGAAAAATTTATGTGCATTATTAAAATTATTTATTATAGAATGCACTACAATTAAAGCCATGACATTTAATTAAATATGAATCTATTATTTTACTACCATTAGTTATTATAACTTTAGGATAAGCTTCATTGTAAAAATCTAAATTTTTTGAAAATTCTTTATTAATTTTATAAAGTGTATTTGTTATATTAGTGTTAAGTTCATCACTATTTATATAGTATGCATTAGTAGATACACTTAACCATTTTTCAATAACATCATAAGAAGATAAGCAATCAACACTACTGCATTTATTTCCCATAAATATTATTTTAGCGTCTTCTTTTTCTTTTATAATATTTATTAAACTATTAACTGGTAATTTTATAGAATCTATTACGTGACTCTCTGATTTTTTATATTCAGACATACTTTTACCATAGAATTTACTGAACTCATAATTTAAAGAATCATCTATATTATTAAAAAATACATTTTCTTCACCATCTATTAATAATGTTAATTTATCTTTATCATTGCCTTTAATAACTATTTCTTTATTACAATCTAATATTATAGTTTTCTTTTTCTTATTGTATCTATAATTACTACATTTATCATATGTATTAGTAAAATTCTCACTGCTTGGCCTATAATAAGACATTTTATATTCATTTATATTAAATACATCATAATATCCATTTATATAATTATATCTATACCAATTTTTATCAAGTATATCATTATTTATTTTATCATACTTAAAAATATATAATAACGTAAGTATTATACCCATTATAAAGACACCTATTATACATATTATATTTCTATTATTCATAATATTATGATATCAAAAAACAAATAACTTTTCAATTACTTGTTAGTATTTGCATAATAATTAAATTCACTTATCTCTCTAGATACATTGTCAAGATCATCAGCATCCGCATCATCTTCAAGTACCTCATCTATAAGAAACATAATATCTTTTATAGAACCACATTCCATAGGATCTATCCCATATCTATTAAGTACTTCTATTTGATATTCTGATAAGTATATACCTTTTTTAATCTCTTTATGCATATATTTTTTATCATATAAATCATTTATATCTACTTCTTGTCCATTAATATTCATAAATTCTCCTAAGAAAAAAATCACTATTAATCAGTGATTCCATATTTATCTTTGAATTTTTGTACGTTTCCAGTCTTAACAGTTTTAAATTTACCTGTATAGAATGAATGACATTTATTACAAGATTCTAATTGAATTTCATCTTTAGTTGATTTAACTTCAAATTCATTTCCACAAGCACATTTAACTTTGCATACTTTTTGTACTGGATGTATTCCCTTTTTCATATTTTATCCTCCTCGCCATAACTAATTAACAGTTATAGAAATAACTTCAGTGAGTATTATACATGGTTTTTTATCTAAAATCAAGTACAAAATGTTAAATTAACACACCACTAACTAATATATTCAACAATTTTATTATATATTTGATAATTTACTTTATCATTTAATCTCTTACTTTTAGAATTTTGATATTTATAGTATATTTGGTTTAAATTAATATCTCCGTTATTTATATTATAATTTTGGTTATAACAATAGTTAGAAATAACAACAACTTTAGCTGGACTTATTTTCTTAATAAGATTCTTTAATTCATTTATATCATTAGATACATCTTCATCATATTTTAAAATTACGCTTTCACTCTTATTACATTTTTTAAAATATTTCTCATTATTAGCATTCACTATTATTATATCAGCACTAGCTATTAATGGATTTAAATATACTTTTTTATCTTTTGAATACACATAATAATTATCTTTAATATTTTTTATAATATCTTTATAAGTAATATTTTCAGATGTGAATAACTTGTTTAAATCATTAAGATTATAATATTTATCAAGTAAATATTTATCATAAGTTTTATAATTACTATTAATTAAATAATTATCTCCAAGTACTAAAATATCAATTCTATTATTTATAGTATAGTTATAAATTATATATGAGAAAATACAAGACAAGAAAAAAATAACTAGTAATTTATTTTTTTTCATAGATTTATCACCTAATAAATATTACTCAGTTACTTTTATTTTAGCACCTACATTTGCTAGTTTCTTTTCAACATCCCCATATCCTCTTAGAATATATTCACTACTTTCTATTTCAGTAACACCTTCTGCTATAAGACCAGCTATCAATAATGATGCTCCACCTCTTAAATCAGTAGCTATTACTTTAGTACCTTTAAGTTTACGAGGACCTTTAATTTCTATTTTATTTAAACTTAATATATTAGTAATTGCTCCCATTCTATTAAGATCATATGTGTTTTTAAATCTATTTTCATATAGTGTTTCTTCTACTATAGATTTACCTTCTGCTTGAGTTAATAACGTTGTTATTGGCTGTTGTAAATCAGTTGGAAATCCCGGGAACACTAAAGTTTTAATATAAGTTGGTTTTAAATGTTCACACTTAGATATTGTAAGAACATCAGCATTTATTGAATACTCAACTCCGATCTCTTTAAGTTTCATAAGAAGAGCTTCTATATGTTCTTTAATAATACCTTTAATTCTAAGATTATCTCCAAGTAGTGCACCTATAATTATATAAGTACCACTTTCTATTCTATCTGGAAATACCTCAATAACTCCATTATCTAAGTTTTTAGTGCCTTCTATTTCAATACGTTTAGTACCAGCACCTCTTATCTTAACACCCATATTTATTAAGAAAGATGCTACATTTACTATCTCAGGCTCCATCGCAGCATTATCTATAATAGTAGTGCCTTCTGCTCCAACTGCTGCAAGCATAACATTAATAGTTGCTCCAACACTTGGGAAGTCGAAATATATTCTTTTACCTACTAACTTATCAGCAGTGATAATATATCTATTCTTAATTATTTCTACTTTAGCACCTAATTGTTCAAATCCTTTGATATGAATGTCTATTGGTCTTGCACCTATATTACATCCACCTGGAAAAGACATTTCAACTCTTCCAAACTTAGCAAGCAACACACCCATAAAATAATATGATGCTCTCATTTGAACACTTAATTCTTCAGGTATAGGTTTATTAACAAGATTAGTTGAATCTATATATAATGCATCATCTTTATGTTCAACTTTACAATTAAGTAACTCTAAAATATTAATTAAATATTCTATATCACTTATAGTTGGTACATTATATATAACACTCTTAGTTTTAGCAAGTATTGCAGTAGGAATCAACGCAACTGCACTATTCTTGGCCCCACTAATTTTAATTTCACCAGATAACCTATGGTTACCTTCTATAGTTATCTTTGACATAAACACCAATGCCTTTCTACTTATAATATACTATTAAAAACAGATTTTATCAATGAATTAGACAGTTTTTAGGCAGTGTTTACATTTAGAACCATTTAGATAAAACTTCATAAATTTTAGATTTATATTCTATTTTTTCATCTTTTTCATAATCAACCATACAAAGTGGAGGATATAAAATACACCAATAATTGTTACCTTTAGCTTCACCAATTTCAACGACTAAACTCTCGTATTCTCCCGCCTCAAACTCAATATTATTATATTCTTTTCTAGGAAAATAGTTCATACCATACTTAACTTTATATTTTAAATTATAATTGTTTTCCTTAAATGCTTTATCTATACTTAAGTTTACTTTATCTAAATTATTAACTACATTATTACGTGTTTCATTAATATCATTAGAATCTTTAAATAACAATGTTGATAACTCGTTAACAACTTTTTCCTTTATTAATATATCTTTAGATGAATTACTATTAGGTATCACTCTAAATCTAACCATATCACCACTTAAATTATATCTTGGCTTAGATACAACTATTAAAACTATTACAAAAAGTACTAAATATATTATTTTCTTCATTTAAAAACCAACCTTTCAATTTAATGTTGGCCGGTTTTATATATTTTTATTCACAAATTATAAAGACATATCTATCTCTATTAGTTAAATCTTTTTCTATTATTATTTTAGAATCTTTAAAGTATTCAGTTGCTATATCTTTTATAAGATTTCCTTGCCACCATCCTATTTCAAAAGCAATTATAAACTTTTTATTTAGAAATGGTTTTATATTAGATATTATTTTTTTATAAAAGTAAAGTCCATCTTCACTAGCAAACAATGCTATATTTGGTTCATACTTTTTAACTGAATCCATTATCTTTTCATCAGTATCTATATATGGTGGATTGCTTATAACTATATCATATTTACCAGTTACTTCATCTAACATATCGCTTTTAATAAACTTAATATCTAAGTTATTCTCTTTAGCATTCATTTTAGCTACTTCTAAAGCACTATCTAATATATCAACAGCAGTCACATTAGAATCTAGTTCTTTACCTAAAGCAATACTTATAGCTCCACTACCAGTACCTAAATCAAGAATATTCATTTTATTATTAAATAATTTTTTTGAATATTTTATAGTTTTCTCTACTAAATATTCTGTCTCATATCTAGGTATTAACACATTCTCATTAACATTTATCTTATAACCATAAAAGTTAACGTATCCTATTAAATATTGTATTGGATAACCTTCTAGTAATCTTTGATAATCTTTATCTATATCTTTACTTACTTTAATTAATTCTTCACATTCGGGACGACTAAATCCTAAAGACATTAATTTATTAATCATTATGTTCTTCAAGTCTCATTCTTTCATCTTCAGCTATTAATGCATTAATTAAGTCTTCTAAGTCACCTTCCATAATCTTATCTAAATGCATTACTGTATAGTTAATTCTATGATCAGTAAGTCTATTTTGTGGATAATTATATGTTCTTATCTTTTCAGCTCTGTCTCCTGTACCTATTTTACTTCTTCTTTCATTACCAAGTTTTTCATCTTGTTCTCTTTGTTTTAAATCATAAAGTCTTGTCTTTAATATTTGAAGTGCTCTTTCTTTATTCTTTATTTGACTTCTTTCTACTTGGCAATAAACTATTATACCAGTTGGTATATGTGTAACTCTAACAGCAGAATCAGTTGTATTAACACATTGTCCTCCAGCTCCACTACTACGAGTTATATCTATTCTAATATCACTATCTTTAATTTCTACATCTATTTCTTCTGCTTCAGGCATAACTAATACTGTTGCAGTACTTGTATGTACTCTACCAGCAGATTCTGTTTCAGGTACTCTTTGAACTCTATGAGCACCACTTTCATACTTAAGTTTTGAATAAACACTTTCTCCACTAAGCATAAATTCTATTTGTGAGTATCCCCCACTTTCACCAGGTACCTCATGAGTTACTTCAAGTTTCCATCCTTGCTTTTCAGCATATTTAGTATACATTCTAAATAGGTCTCCAGCAAAGATATTAGCTTCATCTCCTCCAGCCGCACCACGAATCTCAATAATAACGTTCTTTTCATCATTAGGATCCTTTGGTAAAAGCATTACTTTTAATTTACTTTCTAAAGTTTCTTTTTCTTTATGTAAATTGTCTATTTCTTCTAAAGCAAATTCCTTCATTTCAGGATCTTTACTCATCTCTTTAGCTGCCTCTATATCATCTAAAACAGTATTATACTTTTTATAAGCTTCTACTACTGGTTCTATAGAATTCTTCTCTTTTGATATAGTTTGCATCTTTTTATAATCATTATATACTTCTGGTTTTAATAATTCATCACATAAATTATTATATCTTTCTTGTATTATTTCTAATCTTTCTTTCATATTTCCTCCC
>SFTR01000165.1 GCA_004560915.1 bacterium
GTGTTTGCTGCTGTTGATGTAAGACATGTATTTCCTTTATTTTCATCATATCCAACCCATACTGCGTATGAATATTCTGGAGTATATGTTACTTGCCATGAGTCACCGATAATATCTCCAGAATATTCATACGCAGTACGGGTTGGATATGATGAAAATAAAGGAAATACATGTCTTACATCAACAGCAGCAAACACCGTCAAAAAAGCTATTGTAAGAGAATTAACATATAAAATTAATAGTACTAATAAAATATTTACTAAACCAGCATCAGTCGTTACTGCAACAATTGAATTAGAAACAAATCCAATTCAATTAGCAAGTGAATATACACCTGACAATCTAAAGAGTGTTGAATATTTCAAAGAAGGAACAGTTCCTGATACAGAATCAACAAGATTTAGTAAATTATCAGCTCCAACAAATATTAAAGCCGATTATGTTTCTGGAACTAACATTGTAACACTAACATGGAATGGTATCGATACACCTGATGCAGTAAGTGATACATTCCTAGATAATTACTTTAAAGAAGGTAGTGGTTATAACTATGTAGCCTTCTCTACTGGAACAACTTATACATATACTGGTACAATTACAAATAACACAACATTTATGGTAAAATCAGCATATTCAATCTTTAAAAATAATGCATCAGATCCAATAACAGTTACTGTAAATGCCATAAATGACAATCCAGGCGAAAATATTTCAGTTGAACTTAACGGTGCATCAAGTATGACCGTTGCAGAATATTATAATTTCATTAAAAACAATAAACCATTAAAAGTTCATTCAAATAATAATGACATAACAGATAAAGCATCATATACAACAACATGTCTTGAAGAATTAACTGGTGAAGAATGTAATGTTACATCAATGGATTGTACTACAAGTTATATCTTAACTCATAAAGCAATATATAATGGAAAATCAAGTAAAACAATTCAAAGAACACTAAAAGCAGGATGTTAAAAAAACAGTTAGATAAATTTCTAACTGTTTTTCTTATACTTACAATAACTTTTAAATTTACATCCATCACAATTTGGATTAACACTTTTACAATAATATCTACCAAATAAAAGAATTTGTTCACTAACTCTATTCCATTTTTCCTTCGGAATCTTTTTCATTAACTTTTTTTCAATTATGCTAACCGAATCATTTGTTTTAGCAAGTCCAAGTCTTTTAGACACCCTTTCAACATGCGTATCTACTGGAATACTAGGCTCATTATAAATATTCTTAAGAACAACATTAGTAGTCTTTCTCCCAACACCAGGTAATGATTCTAAATATTTTCTATCATTTGGAACTATTCCATTATAATCACTCAATATTCTTTTACTAACAGTAATTATATAATCACTTTTTTTATTATAAGATCCACATGATCTAATAATACATTCTATGTCTTTCTTATTCGCCCTAGCAAGACCATAAATATCATACTTACTAAATAATTCTTTTGTAACAATATTAACTCTTTTATCAGTACATTGTGCACTTAAAATAGTTGCTATTAATAACTCAAACGGACTATTATAATCAAGTTCACACTTCGGATTAGGTATATAATAATCTAAAATATCATAAATTTCCTTATTCATCTAACCAATTATAATCACTTATTTCTTTTACACTTTTATCAGAAGTATTTCTATTTCTTAAATGATTATTTACATCATCCATATTTTTAAATCCCTTTTTATTCCACTCATAAATTATTTTATCAATATATCTTAGATTATTTACCCCATTATATGTAGCTTCTTTTAAAGCACCTAATATCAACTCTTCACTAGTATTTTTATCAAGCCAATCATTAATTATTTCATACTCCATTGGAGATAAAGTTCTCGAAAATTCCTTTTCAAATTTTTCAAATATGTTATTGTTAACCACCTTTTTATTATTCTTCATTAATCCATCAATCATACACTTATAAATAGGATCAAGATTAACAACCTCTTTAACACCACTATTTTCTTTAATAACATCAATAGATATTAATCCTTTATTAGTTAAACTAGTAAAAGAATCTAAAATCTTATTAACACTAATCATTGTTATTTTATTAATTTGTTCCACATCAAAAGTAGGTACATCCTCATTCATAAAATATATTAATAAAAGAACTTCTTCTAAATTAAGTTTATATTCCCATATTAAAGGAAATAATTCTTTTCTTAAAACATAATCTTTAGCTTTAACATATTGTTCTAAAAAACTACTATTCATCTAACTT
>SFTR01000166.1 GCA_004560915.1 bacterium
GACTTAACTGATAAATTAAATATAACTAATATTTCTAAAAAGATAACTAAAGAAGAATATATAAAAATTATACCTAAGATTATGTATATGATGGATGAACCATCTTCAGATCCAGCAGCAATAGCATTATTCTTTGTAGCACAACTAGCTAGAAAAGATGTTAAAGTTGTATTATCAGGAGAAGGAGCAGATGAATTCTTCGGAGGATATAATACATATGGTCAATCTAAATACATGAGAATTTATAATAAGATACCATACTGTATTCGCCATATGATTGCTAAAATCGCATCAATTTTTCCAGAGATAAGAGGAATTAATTTCTTAATAAGACAAGGAACTACTTTAGAAGAAAACTATATAGGTGTTAATAGAGTATTTGGACACAATGAAATAAAGAAAATGTTAAAACTTAAAAATCAAATAGATAATAAAGACATAACTGCTCCTGTATACGAAGAACAAAAAGGAAAAAGTGATATCATAAAGATGCAAGCAATAGATATAAATTTCTGGTTAATAAAGGATATCTTGCAAAAGGCAGACAGAATGTCTATGGCAAACTCTTTAGAATGTAGAGTACCATTTATAGATAAAAAAGTATTTGGTGTAGCATCAAGTCTACCAGCAAATTACAAAGTATCAGCATCTACTACAAAAGTAGCACTTAGAGATGCAGCTAAAACAGTAATACCAAACGAATCATACAAAAAGAAAAAACTAGGTTTTCCAGTACCACTTAGAAAATGGATGAGAGATGAAGACTTATATACTGAGATTAAAAATACTTTTAGTAAAGACTTCGTAAGTGAATTCTTTAACAAAGAGTATATAATTAAATTATTAGAACAACACAAAACAGAAAAGAAAGACAATTATAAAAAAGTATGGACTATCTATTGTTTCTTAAAATGGTATGAAATATTCTTTATAGAAAATAAACAATATAATTAAAATCACTTGAAAGTGATTTTTTATTTGAAATTTTAATAGTATACTATGATATAATGAATATAGAATTATTTAATTATGAAAGGAAGAATATATGAAAAAGAAAATATTATCTATTTTATTATGTATAACAATTATAATAGGCTTTACTGGATGCACAAAAGAAAATGTTAAAATAAGAGAAAGTGAAACTAAGAATATAAAGCTAGTTGATTATAGTAACGATTTAATAAAATTAAAGATCCCAGAAGGATGGAAAGTAGATACTTTAAGAGACTACATTCATTACACTATAAAAGTATATAATCCAAATGATGAATCATATCAATTTTTCTTTAATTTAAAGACTGAAGGATATAATAAGTCACAAGAAGCAAAAGAATGGCAACAAAAATATTATCCAAACAATATATTTGCTAAAACATCAGTATTATCGCCTAAAACAACTGAAGCGTTCTACAAGATATTTAATGATTTAGGTAAACTTAATAACACAAAAGAATTTACTTTTCCAACTATAAATAATTTCAAAGTAGTTGATAAACTTGGTACTTCACAAATAGGCGGAGACATCTTAAGAGCAACTTTTACAAATAGTGATAAAAAAGAGTTAGAAGGTATCTTCACTGCATACGTATATGACGCAGGACCTTATTATGTAAACAAAAACATTACCGGTGGTAAGAAAATAGATATTTATACATTAAGTGTTTATGATGCTATATTTATAAGTGCTCCGAAAGATGAACTTGTTAACTGGGAAAAAACATTAAATTCAATTGTTTCATCACTAGAATTTACAGATGCTTTTATGAATGGCTTTGCTAAACAGCAAGACGCAATAATGAAAGATTTTAACTATGTAAGAAGTGTATGTAATGAAATCACAAATGGAATAATGGATTCATGGAATAAAAGAAGTGCAAGTTATGACATAATGAGTCAAAAACAAAGTGATGCAACTCTTGGATACGAAAGAGTTTATAATACTGATACAGGAGAAATCTATAAAGCATATAATGGATTTACTGATGACTATGATGGTAATAAATATAAGTCAATAACAGATGATATGTATACAAAAG
>SFTR01000167.1 GCA_004560915.1 bacterium
ATAAATTATAGTGTTTTTCTAGCATTTGAATTCTTTCTTCATATGTAGGTTCTTTTATAATATTATTATTTTCAATATATTCTACGCACTCTTTAATAATCCATGGATTACCTATAGAAGCTCGTCCGATCATTACTGCATCACATCCAGTTTCTTCGAGCATTCTTTTAGCATCTTCTTTAGTGTGTATGTCTCCGTTTCCGATTACTGGTATGTTTATCGCTTCTTTTACTTTTTTGATAAGTGACCAATCTGCGGAACCAGTATATCCTTGTTCTCTAGTTCTTGGATGTATTGCTATAGCAGTTGCTCCTGCTTTTTCTATTAGTTTAGCAACTTCTACACAATTGATTGTATCTTTATTCCATCCTGATCTTATTTTAACTGTTACTGGTGTATTAACATTTTTAACAACAGCTGAAACTATTTCGTAAATTTTTTCAGGATTTTTTAAAAGACCAGAACCTGCTTGTGATTTAAGTGCTACTTTTGGAACTGGACATCCCATATTAATATCTATAATATCTGGATGAGCATTTTCTTCTACATACTTAGCGGCTTTTATAAAAGAATCTACGTCACTTCCAAATATTTGTAGTGATATAGGTCTTTCTTCATCATTTATCTTTAACATTTCAATAGTATTCTTACTATTATAAATAATACCCATATTACTTACCATTTCTGAATATATAAGACCTGGATTCATACTTTTTAGAATCATTCTATATGATTCATTAGATATTCCAGCCATAGGTGCACATACAATTCTATTACTAATTTTAACTTTTCCAATATTCCACATAAAATTTCCTCATAGTTAATTTAACATTTTATAAATATTTTTTCAATAAAAAAAGTGATTACTCACTTTTTGTTGCAGTTGCTTTACAACTAATATTTGATTTTATACCTAAGAATGTATATTTCTTAGTAGTTGTATCTATTGATTCTTCTTTAGATGGATTTATATCTCCACAATTTAATGACATTTTATATCCTTCTTGAACTTTGAAAGTAATTTCATTATCTTTACCCTCTTCTATTTCAGCAGAAGTTGAACCATTTAATATAGTTATTTCTGCTGGTAATTCTATTTTAAATGAGTATTTTTTAGGAGCTGTTTTGTTAAATGTTATAGTACATGTGTTATTATCAATTACTTTATCAATATTAAATGTATTTTCATTAAATACTCCTTGTTGTAGTTTGCTACTACATTTTATTGTTGGTGTTCCAAATCCAGCTTTAGGAGTAACTACTTCTTTGATACTTTCACCATAGTTAACTGTTTTAGTAGTTGAACCTTCACCATTTTTTACATTAATATTAACTGTTAATTCTTTTAATTTAAATGATACAGTACAAGATACATCTTTTGTGACTGAACTTATTGTTAAAGTATTTTTTGTTTCATCCCATGATGTTTGTTTATTATCTGAACAAGTTGTTTTGTCAAATACATAACCTTCTGTTGGTTTAATTATGAATTGTCCATCTTGTTCTCTAGCAACATATTTTGGATTATTTTCATCAAGTGTAGCATTACTTCCTGTTATAGTTAATGTTACTTCATATTTAGCTTTTACAAAATATAGTTCACAAGTACTTTCTTCTTCATTTTTAGGTAAAAATTTCCATTCTTTAGTATCAAAATCTCCTGTTACGTCATTTGTACAAGTAAATCTTGAGAAAGTATATAATTCATTTATTGTTTCTACACCATTTTCGTCAGTTGTTTTTTCATTAATTGGCATTTCTTGTACTTCTTGATCTTCTAAGAAGTATTTATATGTAATTGTTCCTTTTGGTTTTTCTGGTTCTACAGGTTTTTCTTTTTTACTTTCTAAATATCCAACAACTCCTCCTGAAACTGCTATTAAAAACATTATTATTAATACTATAAACATTCCTTTATTTTTCATTTTTTCCTCCACTATTATATAGTAATTTTATAATATATAGTCGTTAGTTGTCAATAATTGAAGAGGTAAATATACTGAATAAATTGTAA
>SFTR01000168.1 GCA_004560915.1 bacterium
ATAAATTATTAAGACAAGCTGTATATGATGATACAGCATTAGTAAGAGTATTAGACAAAATAATGAAACTTATAAATAGTAATTCTAAAGATGATGATGGGGAAATTAACGAGGATTTAAAGAGCGAATTGATTACATATTCTATTGAATTGATACGAAATAAAAAAATTTATAAAAAATTTGAAATTTGATGTCCACTTTTTCGATTTTTTTGTGCTGTTCATAGTAGAAGGGTTAAAAAACTTCTACTATGGTATGCACATTGAAAATTGAATAGATTTTATTAGAACGACAAGAACTACATTCTAGGTGGGTTAGCAACTATTTAGATATCTAATAAGAATGTTATCTTATTATGAAGTAGTTTGGATACTTTTGTATAGTCATAGAACGAGCGTAAAGTTATAGGAATAGACCATAATGTTTCTATAATGGTGCGTCCCACGCAATGAGTACAAACCAGAGTTCTGGGTGGTAGATAACCAATGTTGCTAGAAACAATAGCAATCTAATAAATGAATGGAACAATTAAAGTTAAAATAATTTAACTATTAAAATGGAGGCTAAAATGTTAGATATTATTTCAATGATTATAATATTATTCTTTTTAATGGGACTACCTATGATTTTAATAATTATAGGTGGCAGTAAAAGTAAGTCAGAACAAGAAAGAACTTATGAATTAGAAGAAGAAGCACAATACTGGAGAGATTATGAAAAAGAACAAATAAGAAAGAAAAAAATTAGAAAAATAAAAATTAGGAGGTTTTTCAAATGGGTAAAGAACTTTATACATGGGAACAAGTAAGAGCTTATGGAGAAATTGCATTACATAATTTAACAAAATCAGGAAATGAAATAAATATGAGAAATTTTAAAAAGTGCATAGATCCACTACAAACTTTATATGCAAAAGATGGAGTGGAAGGAATGGCAGAATATTTAATGAATAAATATGAAAAATAAATAATAAAGAAAGATGTTAGTTTTTTACTAGCATCTTTTTTGAAAGGAAAAGTTATGGAGGAAATTAATCAATTAGAATACAAACTAAAGAAAAGCAAAGAAAATTTACAAGCAGATATTGCAAATAGAAGAATTGATAAAATTGATAATATTAGTATAGATTCTAATACTTCATTAGAATCGAGAATACTTAATTTCTTTCAAAAGATTAAAAATCCTTATGCAATTAGAGTTGGAAATATAGTAGTGGAAATGGAGTTTTCAGATAATTCTAATATATCTCCAATGGAGTGTATAGACGCTACTTTAATAAATGAATACAAAATGAGAGAAATGTCAAATGTGTAAATTTTAGAATTGAGGAATTTTAGTAAAATAGGATAAAATCAAAGGTTATGCTACTATTTGGGTGTAGGAGGTTTTAGAAAATGAAAAGAGGTAGAAAAAGTAAATATGATATTGAAATAAATAAATCAAAAGTATGGAATGTTGCCGTATATATTAGATTATCAGTTCAAGATGGAGATAAGGCAGAAAGTAATAGTGTAATCAATCAGAAAGAACTTTTAAATATGTATTTGGAACAAAATAAAGAACTTAAGGTTAAAGAATATTATATTGATGACGGATTTTCTGGAACAACTTTTGATAGACCTGCTTTCAAGAAAATGATGAAAGATATAGAAAAAGAAATAGTAAATACAGTTATAGTAAAAGATTTATCTCGTTTTGGAAGAAACTATATTGAAGTTGGAAATAAGATAAATTCATTTATGAAAGATAATATAAGATTTATATCTGTTTGTGAAAAGATAGATAGTTATAAAGATAAAAAGTCAGTAGATGATATTATTTTTCCTTTAAAAAATATAATGAATGAAATGTATTGCAAAGATGTATAAGATAAATTGATAAAGACATTTGAGGTTATGAAAAAAGAGGGGAAATATATAGGAGGAATACCACCTTTTGGCTATATAAGAGATGAAAATAATAAACACAAACTAATAGTAGATAAGGCTTCAGCAAGTGTTGTAA
>SFTR01000169.1 GCA_004560915.1 bacterium
TTTCTTATTAGTATCTGGTTTTGGAGCTATAATAGAAGATATAAATGCCATAAAAAATAAATAAAAAAGAGTTAACACTCTTTTTTATTTGCAAGAATAAGTTGTTTATTTATGGCTAGTCTACTATTTTTAGGATCTAATTTTATAGCTTTATTAATATAATATATAGACTTCTTTCTATTATTTGTATAATAATAAGCTACTGAAAGCAAATCATAAATAGTTTCATTATTACTAAATATTTCATTAATATAAGTAAGTTTTTTTTCATTTATTTTTAGTGCTTTTAAAGCATAATTTATAACATCATTATATTTTTCATCTTTAGCACATAATAGAGCCATTTCAATATATGGTTCCCTTAAATATGGAGCTTCTTCTATTGCTTTATTGAGCCACATATATGCTTCATTCCATCTACCTAAATTTATATAACATCTTGAAATAAATCTCATAGATGCACATCTTTCATCTTTCCAAGTTGCTTTTTCTAGTGATAGATGTTTAATAAGTGTATCTATCGCTTCATTCCATCTGCCATTATACATATATTCTCTACCTAGATAATGCATATTTCTGTCATCAGTAGGATCTTCCTTAACAGATAATTCTAATAATGGTAAGTAACTACTTCTAGATTTTGTATTATCTGGATAATGGTTTACTAAATTATCATCTAAAGTAACTTTGGTTTCATTAGTTGTACATGTTAATATTTCATGTACAGGGTGAGTCCATATATAATTTTTATTTTTATGAATTTTGTCTGCATAGAAACTAATTATGGGTTTATCATTACTATCTAAACTCCAATTATATATATAACTTAATCTAGTAGTATCATCATTCCAAATGTTTTGGATTTTATCATACCATCCATTCGTCATAACTTCATCAATATCTAAAGAAATACAAATATCAGCATCATCAGGTATTAATTTTAAAGATTCATTTCTAGCACTATCAAATCTCCATGGATCTATCTTTTTTATTTTATAATTGATTTTAAATTTTTCTAATAAATCTACTGTATTATCAACTGAACCAGTATCTAAGACACATATATAATCAGCATCTTTTATTGAGTTATACCATCTTTCAATAAATTTACCTTCATTTTTGCATATAGCATATACACAAATTTTATATTTTTTCATAACACCTCCTATAATAAAATATGATTTTTAATATATTTTTTTCTGTAAAAATAAAAATAGCAAAAGCTATTTTTATGCGCTTGGTCCAGTAGGCCCTTGTGGTATAGTTAAGTTTAATACAAAGTTAGGCGCAGTTCCAGTTATAGATGCAGCAGCATTAGATCCTGGAGCTCCAGTTGTTACAGTACCAATTGTAATGACAGGAGTTTCTGCATCAGCACCAGTAAGACCAGTTGGACCAATAGGACCGGTAGGACCAATAGGACCAGTAGGACCAATAGGACCAGTAGGACCAATAGGACCGGTAGGACCAGTAGCACCGGTAGCACCGGTAGCACCAGTTGGACCAGTTGGACCAGTAGCACCGGTAGCACCAGTAAGACCAGTAGGACCAATAGGACCGGTAGGACCAATAGGACCAGTAAGACCAGTAGGACCAATAGGACCGGTAGGACCAGTAGGGCCAGTGGCACCAGTAGCACCAGTAAGACCAGTTGGACCAGTAGGGCCAGTGGCACCAGTAGCACCGGTAGCACCAGTAGGACCAGTTGGACCAATAGGACCAGTAAGGCCGGTAGCACCAGTAGGACCAGTAGGACCAGTAGCGCCAGTAGGACCGGTAGGACCGGTAGGGCCACCAGCAGGACCAGTAGGTCCTGTAGGACCATAGCAACAAGTTGGTTTGTATTTACTATCTAGTTCTATTTTCTTTTGTGCTCTTTTAAAAATATTATTCATAATATCTCCTTTCAAAAATATTCTATGAAGAAATAATATAAAATTATTTACTAATAACTATAAATAAAAAAATAGCTAGATAAATTTAAATTATTAAGATATAATTATCATTAGGAGATGATTTTATGAAAGTGCCATTTAAGTGTGCTGATATATTGCTACCTAAAAATGCAGATATGTCAAAATGGAGTGTAGTTGCTTGTGATCAATATACAAGTGAACCAGAATATTGGAATGAAGTTAAAGAAATAGTTGGAGATAGTCCTTCAACATTAAATTTAACATTACCAGAAATTTATTTAGAAGATGCTAATGTAGCTGATAGAATTAATTCTATCAATAAAAATATGGAAACATTATTAAATGAAGATTTCTTTACTGAATATAAAAATAGTATGATATATTTAGAAAGAACTCAAAATGATGGTAAAGTAAGAGAAGGTGTTATAGGAGTTGTTGATTTGGAAGATTATTCTTATGAAAAGGGTAGTCAAACATTAATTAGAGCAACTGAAAAAACTGTTATAGAAAGAATACCACCTAGAGTAAAAATAAGAGAAAATGCTAGTTTAGAACTTCCACATATTATGATTCTTATTGACGATGAAAAGAAAGAAATAATTGAAAATTTAAAAAATGAAGTTACTTCTGAAAATAAAGTTTATGACTTTGATTTAATGAAAAAAGGTGGACATATAAAAGGTTATGTCTTAAGTTCTAATAGTGCTAAAGGTGTTATTTCTAAATTAGAAAAATTAGCTGATAAAGACAATTTTGAAGCAAAATATGGAGTTAAAGATAAAGGTGTTTTATTATTTGCAATGGGTGATGGTAATCATTCTCTTGCAACTGCTAAAGCTTGTTATGAACATATAAAAGAAGAATTAAAAGAAGAAGCTTTAAATCACCCTAGTCGTTATGCGTTAGTTGAATTAGTAAACCTACATAGTGAAGCTTTAGAATTTGAAGCAATAAATAGAGTTATTTTTGATGTTGATGTAGA
>SFTR01000029.1 GCA_004560915.1 bacterium
GCTTTCAGATAGAATACCAACTATATCAACAACACTAATATAGTATTTTTGTTCCTCCTTATTCCATACAGTTCTTATTGTTTCACTATTAAACATTTTGCTTATTAAGTGCATTTGATTCTCTTTCATATCTTAACCTCCTATTATTATAGTTAGCCATAAAAATCAAAAACACTTCTTTTTTATAAAATAGTTATTCAAACCGTCACAATTTTTGACCGGTTCACATCACAACTCATTTTATATAATTTAAACTAATTTAAAAGTTTATTATTTTACAAAAATTAATTGATTTTCTAATACATGAATGATAAAAAGTATCTAATGAGTGGACCTCCTGCTTTCAGGGGGTCTACTCTTTTTTCATTTATAAAGTACCAAAATAAAAAAGTTATAATTAATAACTCTTTTATCAAATATTATAGGAATTTACCTGGACAACCTACATTTTCATTACATATTTCATTTTCTTCAGTACAAGTATAACAAGGACTATAAGTATGTCTATAAATATGATGATTAATAATTCTAGTATTTACTGGACAAACATGAGGAACTTCATGAATGATTTGTCTATGAACACATCTTTCTTGAGGGCATTCATAGATTGGTTGACATACAACTCCTGGCATAGTATTACATGAAGTAGTAGTTTCACCCATCATTTTTTCAGGAGTAACTTTTAATTCAGCACTACCTTCAACACTATAACCTTGATACATACCCATTGTATTATTCATTTTAACACTTCTCCTTTTCATAGATATTTTATGTTAAAAATAAATCTATGTTTAGGCATTTAAAAAGCATCTACTTATTTTAAGATGCTACTTAATTATAACACATAAAAAAAAGTAAACATATCCCTTGTTTACTTTAATTGTAACACCACACAGAAGTCTTAAATTCTATTACATCTAACAGTTACTCTTCTAAGTCCATCCTTAGTACAAGTATATAGTGTTAGATCAAAATCACTTTCAATCATTTCTTTAATATCAGTAGAATTAAGTTCTTCAACTACTTCTACTTGATAAGTATATTTATTATTATTAGCATCTATAAATACAACTTCATCACCTTTTTTTAACTTATATAAATATCTAAAATGAGATTTATAAGAGTGTCCACATATAACTAAATTATTATTCTTAACTGAACCATAATATAATGCAGGTGTCTTTCTAAGTGATGAATAAGAAAACTCTTTACTGATTGGTAAATTCAAATCTAATGATGGAATAACTATATATCCAACATATTCTAGATCATTTATAACAATCAAATTATCCTCTTTATTTTTAGATTCTTCATCTATTAGTTTATTCATAATATCATTACTTTCTCTTTTAGAATATACTTCTTCCCATTCGAAATATATAAGTAAAACTAATGAAATAGATATTAATGATAAACCTAATATTAATATTTTTTTAGCTGTTTTGTTCATGTGATACCTTATCATAAACTAAACTAATTATTACAAATAATACCCCAATCATTCCAACTAATAATACTATCCATAACATTTGTCCAGTTTGTACTAAACTACTAGTATTAGTAATAATAAATGAATTATCTTCTTTTTGATAAGTTACTGTATATCCCTTTGGAACATTTTTTTCTCTTACAGTATACATATCACTCTTTTCTAAATCTATCCAAGTATATTTCCAATCGTTTTCTTTACTTAATGTTATAGTATCAATTACTTCATCATTAAGTAATAATTCAACTGTTATACTTTTAGGTATATTTATAGTATGATTTGTATTACTTGTACTAGTATTCCAAACCTTTTTAACATCTATATTAATTACTCTAATAATATCTGTTTTAGGAGTAGCTTCTACATCATAAACCCATTTATTATCAATAACTTTAGGAATCATTGCTAAGAATGAATCTATTTTAGAAAAACCTTCTACTTTATTAGTTTGTTTAACTAAATATAGTCCCAAGTCCAAGTCTTCATATTTAACACTACCATCACCATCAGTTACTTTAACTATTCCAGTCATATCACTAGGAATACATTTTTCTATTTCACCGCTTACAGTTGAAGATTCTAAATCTACAAGTGATACTGGACATCCTTCTAACTCTTTGACATATTCAAATACTAGATTATGATTTTTTTCACGGGCATCAGCAACTTTATAAATAGTTAACTCTGACCCTTCAATTTTCTCATTATCATTCTTTTCATATAAAGTTATTTGAATAGACCCTTTATGATTAAAATCAACTACATTACTTGATAATGCATAAATATTATCTACACTAAACAGCATAATCAATGATAATAATAATATTTTTATTCTTTTCATTTTTTACCTCCATGAAAATCTCTTCCATTCGGATAAAGAAATTGTTCGTATTTATTAATATTAACTCTTTTAACAGGTTTTATTAATATAACGATTAGTAATAAAGCTATTATTGGAAGTGCTATAATAGGCATTACTATTAATTTATTTACTTTAAATCCTTCTGTTGTTATATAATCTTTTTTATTTTCCCCCTGTACCCTAACTCCTCTTACAAGAAGTCTATGCGTATTGATTCCATAAGGTGTACAAGTAAGTAACGTAACGTAATCATTATTTTTATCAATCTTTAATTCTTTTCTATCATTAGGTTTTACTATTGATATTTTATCTACTTTATAAACAAGAACTTCATCTAATATAGTTATTTTAAAAGTATCCCCTATTTCTAATTTATCTAGTTCTGTAAAAAGTTTGGCTGAAGGTAAACCTCTATGAGCAGATAATACACTATGAGTTCCATTACCACCTATTGGTAACGAAGAACCTTCTAAATGTCCTACACTAGAATTTAACACAATTTCACTAACCGAATGATATATTGGAAGTTCAACTTTAATTTTATCTATAGTTAAATATCCCATCATATCATCATTATTAATGTTTAAAAGATCATTATAATTTTCTAAAGTTTCATAAGTTATTAATGGTTCTTTTAACTTACTTAACTTATCATTATATTCTTTAGCATCTTTTTTAACTTTATCGAAATCTATTTTATCAGCATCTTTTAAGATATTTTCATAATTATATATAGTTCTTGATTGATTCTTTTCATTATAATAATTACTTAATGTTGGGTAAAAAAATACTAGAAGACCTATGAAAAAAAATAATATCATAAACATCGTGATCTTATGTTCTTTCATAATTCCATATACCTTACCCTTTCTATCAATTAACATTTATTTTTGATAGTTAGGAAGATTATATTTCTTCCCAACCATCTATTTATTACTGACTATTTATTATTAAATATTTTCCTTATATACTCTTAATTTAGTTACTAATAATAGACCAAATCCTATTACTAAGATAGAACCTAAAGTTAAGAATAATGTAGTTCCCATACCACCAGTTTCTGGTAATTGTGAACCAGTATAGTTGATAACTTCATTGCTTACTCTTTCATAAGTATTATTACCATTCTTTCCAGTTATAGTGAATTTAACTGTACTAGTTAATTTATTATAACCAACTGGAGCTTCAACTTCTTCTAATTGATATTCATCAGCATCTAATCCTTCGATAGTTGCTTTACCAACTACAATTAAAACTCCTTCTTCATTACCAACAGCTACACGATAAATATTTTTAGTTACATCAACTAATACAACTTTAATTTCTTTACCAGTTTTATCTAATAATTTGAATTTAGCTCCTTCTAGTTGATTTTTATCTTTATCATTTTTAACTAAATCAAATGCATAAGTATAAGTTGTAGTTTTAACTTTATCAGTAGTATTATTTTCACCATAAGCTAAATCTAATTCGTTTGGATTACCATTTCCTTCAACTACAGCATTTTCATTTAATGTAGCAGTATAGTATACTTCAATTACTGTATTCTTAGGTAATGTAACAATATATGAATCTTTGAATTCTACAACGAATGTATAACCATCTTTATTAGGAGTTACTGTATAGTTAGATGTATCAACAGTAGTAGTTCCAACTTTAACTACAACTGAATTTGCATTGAAAGTAAGTCCAGTACTCATAGTATCACGAAGTACATATTTAGTAAAACCAGCACCAGTAGTGATAGTAGCTTTGAACTCTATTGTATCACCAATAGTAGCATCATTAGTTTTTCCATAATTACCAGTTGAATCTTCTTTAACATCTTTATCGACTTTTGGAACTACTGTATTTTTTTCATCAATAACAGCATCTGGATTAGTTGTAGTTAAATTTAATAATGAACCAGTAGTTGTATCTACTAAATAGTATCCTAAAGATAATTTGTCAAACTTAACAGTAGTACTAGTAGCTTTTTTAGAATCTACTGGAATAACATTATTTGCTTTAGCATGAGCAAGTGCTGCTTTAGAGAATTCTACTACATCTGCACCAGTTTTCCATACATAATATGTAGCACCATTTTCATTTCTAGCTTCTAAGTACTTTTGACCTTCAGTACTAGTAATGAATGCTTCAAATTTTTCATTAGCTCTATAGATGTAATGATTGTTAGTCTTATCATAAGTTTCTAAATCTAACACTCTATAGATTGAATAAGTTTCATCAACTACTGCTTTATTAATAGTAATTGAACCAGTTTCAGTTGCATTTACTTGTACTAATGCAAATACAAAAGCAAATAACAAACCGAATAATTTCTTAATATTTTTCATTTTTCTTTTCCTTCCTTTTTTTGATTTAACATTAATGTTTCATAGCCAGTTTTTTGTTTAAAACATTAATTGATATATAAATAATAGGAACAGCTAATAATAGTGAACCCATTATTATTAAAATTAACATACCACTACTTCCAGTAGCTGGTAACTCATACCCAGAAACATTAGTAAATTTTATTTCCATACTATCTTTCAAAGTATAAGATTCTTGCTTTTCAGCATCATATATTTTTATCACTCCACCATTAACTTGATATTTAACAATGAAACCATTTGTATCTAATTCTTTAACTACATAAGTAATACCATATGGTAAATCTTTAATAGTTATTTGTTCTTTATCTTTTAATTTAATAGTTGCTTTTCCATTACTAAAAGTAACATTTTCAGTTGATTCTTTATTATCAATCTTTCTTATAACAGTATAAGTACCTTCTAAATTACTTCCTTTATATTTTGCTTCTATTTCAAAAGTAAAGTCTTGATTAGTATCTACTCCCTCAACAAATTTCTTAATCGATAAGTTTCTCTTTTTATATTTATTTATTACTTGTCCATCTTTTAAAGGACTAGTAGTAACTCCATAACTAACTTCTACATCATTAATATCTTTACTTATTTCATGATATTCATCAGTAGATACTTCATGTATTTTATATTTATGACCAGAAGGTATCTTGTCAAAAGTAACTTTTCCATTTGAATCTGATGTACTAGTCATTTTAAAATCACCAGCCATATGTCTTCTTTCTTTTAAACAAGGACAATCATCTGAATGATATATTTCAAACTTAGTTCCTTCTAGTGGCTTATTTCCATAATTAGTTAATTTATCAAACTCAAGTTTACCTAAAAAAGCTTTAACTTCTGGTCTTGGAAATTCTATTGTACCAGTTCTTGAACTATTACTTGTTTTAACTATATAATTTAACGTAGTAACACCATTTGTTTTATATGATGTACCTTCTACAAAATTACTTAATTCATTTTCAATCCTAACTCTATACTTTAATTTATAAGTATATGTATTACCATTAACTTCGGGTGTTGAATTTTTTAAATCCCATTTTATCTTTTCATTTGTTGTATCAAAGGAAGCTGTATTTGGATAATTGTTTGTTTTAGTAACTGAATCACTTAAAAAATTATTTTCTCCATACATACCTATAAATTCAATATTTTTAGGTTGATCGCTTGAATTCATAGGATCCTCTGTTACCCAAGTAGCTTCTGATAAAATCATAATTTGTTCGAATATAGAATCAAAAGCATTTTTCATAGCATTAGAATCGTTAACATCATAATAATAGCCTGAACCTATTTTATTTCTCAGCCAATTTCTATATGCATCTGCACTATCTGCACTACCTATTTCATAAGATGTTGAAGATCTATCTACGACAGAAAAATTCTTTCCATCAGTTTGATTAATATATTTTTTTACTGTTTGTCCACCTATATCTACTCCAACAGAATATATTCCAATACCACTATTTTTAATAGTGGTAGCCATTTCTCTTGCTCTTATTGCTGCTTCATCACTATAACTAGTACCATATAAACATGACTTATTTAATACTCTATCCTTAAATCTTGCTCCAGTAGAATCATAAGTATCATATCCTACATATCCATTTTCAATATATGTTGTTGGAAATCCATCTGACAAAAATAAAATATACTTTTTACTAGCTGATGATTTATTCAACATATCTTTAGCTCTTTTAAGGCCTGATTCAATATTAGTGAATCTTTTTTTATGATTTTCATCTACAATATTTTTATCGATTCCATTTGTAATTTTATTCTTTAAGTCATCTTTATTACTCTCATTACAATCTTGTAATTCAAATATTTCATATGAATCTGAGTTAAAGGCGACAAATCCAAGTTTTCTATCAATACTACTATTTTGAGAACGAGCAGCAAAACTATCTATAAATTTATTACTAGCTTCTTTTGCAGCATCTAATCTCGTCTTTCCTGCACCTAGTGTTTGAGTCATAGTATTTGAAATATCCATAACTATTACTACTGCTAAATCTGGATCTACTGCTATATTTTTTGTTTGAACGGTTAAAATAATATCAAAATAATTTTCTAACTCTGATGGGTAAATATTTTTACTAACACTTACACCATCTTCTTCATTAATATTACTTCCACCTTCTTTAGTAATTTGCCTTTGATTATTATCATTTGCCTCTGCAAAAATATTTATTATTGGATTAATAAACATTAAAAGAGCAAATAATAATGCAATTATTTTATTTATCTTTTTCATACCATGTCCCCCATATAAGAAAAATAATATTATATTTTTTTGATTTTCTTTATTGGCCAAACTTTAAATATAACTTTACCAATTATATTTTCTTTTGTGATTGTACCAATCATTTCACTACGTGAATCAGTTAATACATCTCTTTCATCACTTAGTACGAATATACTATTATCACTTACTTGCACTGGATATTTAATATCACTTTCACCCTTTATAAATTCTTTAATATAATCTTCTTTTAATTCTTCTCCATTAACATAAACAATTCCATCTTTATCTATATTAACAAAATCACCTTGTACCCCAATCACTCTTTTTACCAATATTTTATTTCCATAATAGAATGCAACTACATCTCCAGTTTTAAAGCTATTACTTTTAATAGTTAGAACTATATCTCCATCTTCTAATAAAGGTTTCATACTTGAATCAGTTATCTCTATAACTGGCATAAATAATGTAGCCCCAACTGATGCAACTGCAACTATTATTATTAACACATATATAGTACTTCTAAGTAGTCTAGAAAAACTATGCCTATAATTTTCTCTATGTAATTCTTTTTCTAAATTTTCAACAGTTAGATCTTTATATGTAAGTTTCTTTTGCGTCTTTTTTCTTTTTTTTAACATATCTCTAAACTTATGCATTATTTTTTCCTTTTATTACTGCCAGTTTTCTTTTTACTTTTTGAAGGATTTTTACCCGTAACTTTATTTACTTTAGAACTGGAATTATTATTTGCCTTTAACAAAGCTTCTTCTTTCTTCTTATATTTTTCTTCAAGTTCTAACTCCTTCTTTTTCAACTTTTCAACTGTTTCCTTAATAAGTTTATTTCTTTGCAGCGTAGTTTCTCTTTTTAAAGATGCTTCCATTTTCTTACAATTATCTTTAATATTTTCATAATACTGATCAACAGCCTTTTGAGCACTTTCAAATACTTCATTTAGCTTTAATGATGCCTCAGCAATTGAACCACTCTCTTTAATTTTTATTCTTTTAGAATCTAATTCATCCTGTACGCTTTTAAGTTCAAGCTCTAGCTCTTGAATTCTTTTTGCTTGTTCTAACATAAGTTCTAATAATTCTTTACGTTTTAATCTTTTTAATTCTTTTTGTTCCATAACCCACCTATCATACATAGAAAAAATTAATTTTTTATTAAGAAAAACATCACATATTGTTCTTTTGCAGTTCTATATACTATCACAAAAAAATTTTTGTCAATAATTTAATATTAAAAATATAATATTAATTAATAATATGATACGAAAATTAAATTTTACACAAAAAAAAGATATTACTTAAATATAATATCTTTTATAAACTTTATTGGTTAGTTTTTAAATAATTTATAACTTCATTATATACATCCATTCTAAGTCCAGAAGTTACACTTGTTATTTCTTGAGGTATTCCTTTTATAGTACCACTTATTTTACTTACATCATAGTTTCCTCCAGTAGTACCTACTCTAAATCCATATCTTTCCCAACTCCTTTGAGCAACTTCTTTATCATTAAATGCTTCTAATAGTTTCTTACCATTATCATCAAAAGCAGCAATGCAATGACTATTCCATATAGTTGGTGTTGGATATAATATTCTAATCTTATCTTTTACTTGATTCCATCCATCAGGATTTGCATTAGCAAAATCAATAACACTCTTTTCATAATCAACTATCATAGGCTTAGCACCCATACCAGTTTTTAAGAACATTGAGAACAAATCAGCAGGTGTATTATTCATATATCCACTCTTTAAATAGAATCCTTTTAATTTAGGAAGTGCTTCGTTAATACTAACAGAGTTAACATCTCCACCTGCCATAATAGATAGTAATAATCCATAATATGTTGCACCCGGTGAAGAAGTAACTGGGTCAGTAGATCCAATATTTACTTGACCATAAATATTAAGTCCAAGTTCATTCCATTTTTTACCTTGTAATATATAATTAATTAACTTATTCATATCAGTTATATAATAAACATCATTTTGAACAGTAACAATTTTTTCCTTAATTAAAGCATCAGTTACTTCTGCCCAACTATATATAACTATAGGTGTATTAAGAACTAAATCTCCAGCAACTACATAATCACGAGCAGCTTCTCCTGTTTTAGGACTAGTCTTAAAGTAATCATAATATCTTTGATCAGAGAAGAACGCTAAATCATACTTACTTCCATCTTTACGTACTAAACTCTCTTTAACAGTTTTACCATTACTCCAAGAATCTTGTACAAATTTAAATTTATACTTTTTAGCAAATATCTTATTTATTTCTTCATCAGCAAGTAAATCCTCTTTACCACCACCAACAGCTCCATATATCTCTGTTACTGAATTAGTAAAATCTCCATTCTTAATAAGAACAACTACTACTATAATTACTACTAATAGAACTGCACCTATTATTTTTGAAATCATACCTTCTTTTTTAAACATTTTTTTCACTTCCTTTTAACTCATCTTCATCAATATCTAAATCAGATGTTCTTTCAAAGACTTTCATCTCAAAATCTAATTCTTGATCTTTAGATTTAACTATTTCTTCTAATAACCTATCACATTCATGTTCTACTTCTTTAATATACACAGACATCTTAAGTATAAGTTTATTTTCAACAAATGTTTTTTCTTTTTTACTTTCAGCTTCTATATATTTAGTAACTATTCTAGTTGTAAATGGTAAATAATAATCTAAGAAGTTATATATTTTAGTGGCATTTCTAGGTTTAGTTTCTAAATGCTTTGTTATCTTTTGTGATACATTTACTATTTTAGCAAGTTTTTCTTTTATAGTTTTATCTTTTATTTTTTCTTTATAATCATTTAGTTTTGACATTTCGAAGTTATATCTAGCTAGTGCTTCTCTATCATATACTCTTATATCTTGTGATTTAAATAAGAATATACCAGCTATATATATAACTACTGTTAGTATTAATGCAATCCATAAATAAAAGTCCATTACCACATATAGTATTATAAATGCTATTCCAGAAGTTATAGCTGACATTAAATATCTCTTTTGTATATTCATATTAATTATAACTCCTTACTTCTTTAAATGCTCTTATTAAGCTTGTTCTTCCATCAAATACTTTAGCATTCGTAAGATTAGCTATATTAGTAAGTTCTGTTTCATCACTAGCTCCAAACATAATGCTATATATTGGAATTTTTTCATCTAATATTTGATAATAATTAACTAAATTAGTATAACTTCCTGTATTAGATAATCCATCTGTCATAAGTATTACTGATTTTGTATAATCATCATTATATTTTTTTAATTCTTTAAGTGCTTCTACTGAACATCCATATATATTAGTTCCACCTGTAGGTCTTGCACTACTCTATTTGAAGTATCAAAAGGAATAACTATTATATTATCATTCTTTGAAAATTGTAATCTTTCAGTACTAGCTTTTTCACTATCTAATATAAATTCCATAGCATCTTTAAGTTGTGTAACTCCATTACCTGACATACTACCAGAATAATCTAAACAAAATGCTACAGCAGCAGGTTTTCTAAGTTCAGCTATGTAAAGACCAATTGCTTCATTCATAACCTTTTTAGAAGGATATTTAAGAGGTATTAAGTATTTATTAGTATCAATACCATAAGAAGTCTTAAATACATCTTTATCAGCATTAGAATTAGTTCCACCATACCAAGTTCTCTTACCAAGTTTTTCTAAATCCTTTTGAGTATCTAAACTTAATAAATATGATTGTAATATATTAAACTTATCTAACTTCTCTTGACCTCTATCAACATAAGCAAATGGACTATCATTAATAGCAACACCATCAGTAGGATATAATAAATATAATGTATCTTTTCCACTACTTTCAAGTTGTTTATTAATTCTTATCAAAGATGACTCAGTAGCTATAACAGCTTCATAATCATTACTTTTTAAAAACATATCTTCTAAGAATGAAGTACTTCCAGATACTCTTTCTACTCCACTAAATAGTGATTTTAAATTAGATATTAATGTTTCATCTTTAATCATCTCACTAGTTAATATTTCAGGACTACCAGCAAGTGAATTTAAGAATCCTAAATAAGCTGTAAGACCAGTATTAGTCTTAGTAACAGAATTCATTACATATTTAAGTTTCTTACTCTTAACAGCATTTAAAATATCACTATTTTTAATTTCATTATTAACAAAACCTAATTCTTGAGCCTTACTTTTCTTAACACCCATAACTACTGGATTAATACTAATAGATTTTGAATTAGTTACTTTAACACCATTAAGCATATATAACCATATTGAATTACTTAACCATACCGCATCATACTTACTACTATCTTCTTCTAAAATATCTAATGCTTCTAAATCATCAGCATACTCTACATAAACACTTATGTGTTCTTTATCACCATAACTAATTAACTCATCCATAAAATCCTTATTATCTGGGTTAGATAAAATATAAAAACTTCTCTTACCACCCTCAGAATATTCATCAAGAACAAAAGTCTTAACACATATAATTGCAAATATCATACCAACTACTACAATTAAAATTTTTTCTTTCATAAATCCAACACCTTATCTTCTTAAATTAGTATATCATAATAATTTTTATAAGTAAATTATAGAACCTCTGGTTGTAAAACATTAGTAAAAAAGTTATATTCTATATTATATGTTTTAGACCCATCTTTATATTTAAATAACACTCTATAATAATCAGTATCTTTTATATAAGAATATATATTTTTACCAAACTTTCCTTTATATACTACTTGATTATATTTACCACAACTTATACCAGTCTTTCATCCTGTTCTAATAACATTTTTAATGTTTATTACAAAGTATGTAATAATTTAATACACTTTCTTCTTAAAATCAGTTACTTCATTATCACAACTATTAACAGATTTATTTTTATAACATTTATATACTTCTAAAGATTTATTTAATTCTTTAAGTGCTTCTTTTTGTGCTTTCTCATCCATACTCTTCCTACCTTAAATACATTCTACCATAAAAAAAGATTATTGAATATCAATAATCTAAAATTTCATATTTTTCATTTGTTTCATCATTTGTTTCATTTGATCAAATTGTTTAAGTAAACGATTTACATCTTCTACTTTTTGTCCACATCCTTTAGCTATTCTAACTTTTCTTTCAGCTTTTATTATATCTGGATTACGTCTTTCTTCAGGTGTCATAGAAAGAACTATTGCTTCAGTTCTAGCCATTATTTTAGGATCTATATTTACTTTATTAAGTCCCATTTTAGACGCTCCTGGAAGTAACTTTAATAAGTTTTCAAGTGGACCAAGTTTCTTAATTTGTTTAGTTGTTTTTAAGAAGTCTTCAAGATCAAATTTACCTCTTTGAATCTTTTTAGCAGTACTCATCATCTCATCTTGATCAAGTTCAGCTTCAGTCTTCTCTATTATTGAAAGTAAATCTCCCATACCAAGAATTCTATCAGCTATACGTTCAGGATA
>SFTR01000030.1 GCA_004560915.1 bacterium
GGATTTAAAGGGCAGAAAGAGAGGTAAAAGTATGAAGTTTGATTATGTTATCGGGAATCCGCCGTATCAGGATCAATCTAAAGGTGATAAGAAAGCATCTCTAATTTAATAAGTACACTATCAGAAAGTAGTTATACATTATCAGAGACTTGCACGGCTTTAGGAATAATTTTAGCAGAGATAGTTGTAGTTATGACGGCTTTAGCAGTAATTGCTAAGACATTAACATCAAACCCACTAACTTTAGTTGGATTATTAGCGCTAACTGCTTCAATATCAGCAATACTATTAGTACTTGCAAAGACTTTGCCAACAATACTTGACGCATGTAGTGATTTTATAGTAAATATAGCACCATTTGTAATTGAACTAATAGAAAAAATATTTAAAGGAATAGAAGACATAATATATGCTTTAGGAACCACTTTACCTCCAATAATAAATTCTATTGGTTCACTATTTAATAGTATTTTTAGCGGTATTGACAAAATAATTAATAGTGTTGGAAAAAATATATGTAATATATTAAATACGGCAAAAAACTTAGTAACAGATGTTTTAAGCTCTATTGTAAAGTTTATCAACGATTTAGGACCTGCGATAGATAAATTTGTAACTCGTGTCATAAATGCTGTTACTAAGTTAATTAATTTTATTGTTAGTGGAATGGAATACTTAGTAAATACTTTAATAGTTAAGGGTGTAAATAAAATTATTAAATCAATTAATAGTATTTCAGAATATGTTGGAATAACTATACCAACTGTTTCACCTATGCAAATTCCTAGATTTGTTCCAAGACTTGCAACTGGTGCTGTAATTCCACCAAGGCAAGAATTTATGGCAATTTTAGGAGATCAAAAACATGGTACTAACATCGAAGCACCATTAGATACCATAAAACAAGCCAATAGAGAAGTGCTAGAAGAGATTTTTGGTAGAAATGGAATAGATGGACAATCTAAAGAAATAATCCTTAGAAATTGGCAATTTATACTTCAATTTGGTGGTACTGAGTTTGGTAAATTAGTTATAGATGAGATAAAAAAATATCAAGATGAAACAGGAACACAATTCTTGTTAGCATAAAAGGAAGTGATTAACTGGATAGAATAAAATTAATTGATCCAAAAGATTCTACAAATTATTTTGAAATTCCTTATGAGTGGTTACCCGCAGGTACACAAGGGCCAACTTTAAATGATTTAGAGAAAAAGGCAGAGAGAGGTAGTAATAATGCATATTTAACTAGAGTAAGAGCTGGAGAAGTACCAGCTGCAACTCTAGATATATGTAAAAGATTAACTCAAGCAGAACTTTTTCCTTTATTAAAACTGTTAAGAAAGACTAAAATAAAAATTTATTATTTTGAGAAATACTTAAATAAATTCGTTACTAGAGACTTCTATGCACAAAAGCCTAACCCGGCATGGCATTGGTTACCACCAAACAATAATACAGATAATATTATTTATGAAGCATTCACTATTAATTTTAGTGGATATGGAGATATAGGCGAATGATAGAAGGATATGATAATAAATTTTTACAGACTTTCGATTATGAAACAACAGCTATCTCTAATAAAAAGATAATAGGAACTTGTGAACTAGGAAAAGCAACCATACAATTACTAAATGAAAGCAATGATTTTAGTGATATGAAAGAGACCTGGATAAAAACCAAATTCGGGTCTTTTTATATTTATGATGTTAAACCAGTACAAGAGAAAGTTAATATTAAACTTAGTTGTTATGATATTAAATATAAATTAGATACTGAATATGATTCTTCTCTTTATACATGGCCTATGACACTTAAAGAATGGAGAAATGCTATATTTACTAATTGTAATGTAACATTTGATAATTCTGATTTTCCTAACAGTGATTTAACTCTCGATAAGGAACCAAGTATAGAAAATGCAAAGACTAATAGACAGGTATTATGTATTATTGCACAAGCGGGTGTGAGCTGGATCGAAACTGATACGAATGATAAATTTTATTTTAAATGGTTCACAACTACAGAACATACTATAGAAGATTGGAGTAGTTTAACTACTGAAAAAACTCCAACAAAGCCTATCAATTTAGCAGTATTAAGCAGAGGTGATGTTGAAGATATAGTTTATTATCCTAAAACAAAACCTGATAATCCTATTGAATTTAAAATAGACAATAACTATATCTTAGATCCTCAAGATTCTACTACTGACGAGGACTTAAGAGAGACAACAATTATACCTATATATAATCGAGTTAATGGATTTAAATACATAGTTTATAAAATGACTACAATGCAAGTTGAAAAAAAATTATCAATTAATTTAGGAGATAAAATTAAGTATATTGATACTTGGGAGAACGAATTGGAGTCATATGTAATGAAAAGAAAAATTAGCTATATAGGTGGAGATATAGATGATGATGATAATTATGAAATTGAATTATCAGCTGAGGCTATTGATGAGACTAATTCCAATTTAAAACTAGGTGTCGATGTTATAAAAGAAATTAGTGATATGGGTGTAAAAGTTGATAAACAAAATGAAGTTATTCAGCTAATAAATAGCAAGGTAAATGATAACTCAGAGAAAATTGCTGAAATTGAAATTACTAATGACAATATAGCTTCAAGTGTTACCTCAGTCGAAGAAAAATTAAATGAAGTTGGCGAAGCAATAGAGACTATCAACTCTACAATGATGAAACAAACATCTGAAGCATTTGAAATGCTATTCACGCAAACTGGCATAGAAGATACAGTTAATACTATTAAAGATATGCTTGATAGCAATACAACTGATATAAATACTATTTCTCAATACATACATTTCGAAGCTGGCTCTATTACGATAGGCGCAAGCGATAGTCAAAGTAAATTGATAATTCAAAAAGATAGAATTTCATTTATGACCGGTGATAGTGAAAGCGCTTACATTTCTCAAAATCAATTATATATAACAGATAGTACGATTCTAAGAAAATTGCAAGTAGGAAGATGGGTAACACAAGAGGATGCATATGGAAATCTTAATGATAAATGGATTGGAGGTGTAATTTAATGGCAACATATTATAGCAATTGGAGCAGTGGCGTAAGGAATCCTGATATTGAAATGAGAATGAAAATTACAACATCAATATCTCAAAATGTGAAAAATAATACTTCAACAGTAACAGTCAAACAATATATTGAGAGAAGAAATTACGTTGATTATTCAGGAGATAGTGGTGTTTCAGGAACGACTAAAAACCATAATTTATATCTTAATGGAACATATACTAGCAATACCGAAAAAAGTTGGAATAGTAATGGTACAACTTTAGTTCAATCAAAAACAAAGACAATCACACATAATGCAGTTGGTGAAGGTTCTTTTGTTGTTGGCGGTTCGTGCTCTGGAATGGTATTGAGCGATTACGGATATGGCGTTAATGTATCTTTATCAATATCAAATAGAAGAATTACACTTCCTAAAATAAATAGAAGTTCAAGCATTACTTCGAATGCAACTTCAAATACAAAATTTGGAGATACAATAACGTTTAACATTAGTAGATACAATTCTAATTTTACTCATGATATTAAATATTCAATGTATAACGCAAGTGGAACAATTGCAACTGGTGTAGGAACTAGTCAAGATTGGACTATACCAACTAGTTTAATAGCAAGTACACCTGATAATGCGCAACCTACTATAACAATAATTTGCACAACAAAAAATGGTTCAACAGTTGTTGGAAGCAACACTTACTCTTTTAAATGTAAAGTACCTGATGCATATCAGCCAACTTGTTCATTAACATTAGAAGATGTTGGATTAGTTCCTGAAAATTGGGGCATTTATGTTAAAAGCAAATCAGCATTAAAAGGAACTGTTACAGCAAGTGGAAGTGAAGGAAGTACTATAAAAAGCATAGTTTCTAAAGCGAACGACGAAATATTTAATGTTAATCCTTTTACCACAAATTATCTCAAAAGCAATGGTGAAAGAATTATAACAACAACTGCTACTGATAGTAGAGGTAGAAGCATAACGGATAGTAAATCAATTGAAGTTGTTGATTATTCACCGCCAACCATGCTGATGTGTAAAGTTGAAAGATGTAATGAAGATGGAACATTAAATGAAGAAGGCACGTTTGGTAAAGCAACTGCGAAATATAAAATAAGTTCAGTAAATAATTTAAATAACAAAATTCTTAAGGTTACTTATGGTGGAACTGTTAAAGAAGTTACCCTAAGTGACTACGAAGGAAGTTATACATTTACTGAACTTTTTTATGGACTAGAAACTAATGCAAGTTACAACTTTGAATTTTTAATAAAAGATACTTTTGAAGAAGTACCTCAAACATATACGTTATCACCCTCATTTGTAACTGTTTCTAAATTAGCTGGAGGCAAAGGCGTCACATTTGGTCAAGTTGCAACAGAAGAAGGGCTACATAGTTATATGGATACTATTTTTCATAAAAATACCAAGGCAAAAAATATAAGTGTAGATGGGCTTAAAACTGAAAAATATCAAGGAGGTTGGATTACATATGCAGAAGATTAAACTAAATATCCAATTATTTGCAAGTGGTTCAATAAGTGCTAGTAGTTCCACAATGTCAAGCGGCACTGGTAAAGTTGAGTGGTCTAGTTCAGTTATCAGTGGTACTAATAAATCAAGTGTAACTACTATTGTATATGCGAGAAGAACGAGCGGTACTGGAACTTATTGTACTGTCAAAGGATCTGTAACTATTAATGGAAAGAGTAATTCAATATCTAAATATCGTGGTAGTGATGATAAATGGACTACTTCTTGGAAAGAGGTAGGTAGATATACTACTGAAGTAGAACATACGGAAGATGGATCTAAACAAATAGCAATATCATTTAGCATCAATGCTGATACTGGTGGATTGAATGGAACTGCTAAAGGTAGTGCAAATGTAACTCTTGATAAAATAAATCGTGCTTCTAAATTAGGCACAATAGAGGACTTTAAATTAACTGATACTATCACAATAAATATTACTAAATATATAACTGCTGCTACTGATAAATTACTAATTAAATTAGGTGATAATTTAGTTAAAGAAATTAACAATATAACAAATGGTTATGAATTAACTTTTACAGCAGCCGAACAAACAACAATTAAAAATTTAATGACTTCACCACAAGCAAATTTAATATTTTTATTAACAACTATTAATGGTGAAACAACGTTAGGAACATCAACTCAAAGTGCTACTATAACTTCATTAGATAAACCTATTTATAGAAATGTTGTTAAAAAAGAAAACGGACATTATCAAGTGGGAATCAATGGTACAGTGAATAGTGAAGCAAGTACATTACAAGTTTATGATGATGATGGAAATGATATATTATTTTATCAGCCAGGAGATACATTTGAATGTGATTATGATGTTATATTAAATGGATATATCACTTCAGGAGCAACAGGTGTTAGAGTAGCCTTTCCTTCGCCAAAAAGATTAGACAATATTAAAAGCATAACTTGTCAATCTTTTAAATGTGAGGCCAGAGGATTAAAAGGTTATTTAAATGGTGAAGCAGGTAGCATCGAATTTGTTGGTAGAAGTGGCTATACTATAACTATTAACAAATCAAATAATAATGTTATTAATTTTTTAATCATTAAAAGTTCTGCTTGGACAAACGTTGATAATAATACACCAGTTGTATTTGTAGCTTACAAAGGATATTTAAAGTTAACATTTAACTAAATATAGAAAGGAGGAGAAATGAGTGAACAAATAAAAGAGTTATTTTCTTTGGTCTTTCAGTATGGAGGAACAGTTGTAATGGCTGTTCTTTTCATTGTTTATTTATTTTCAGACAGAAAAGATCGCAAGGAAAAAGAATCGGAAGAAAAAGAAGATAAGAGACAAGAAAGAGAAGCAAATAATGCAATTCTCAAAGAGTTGTCTGTTAGTAATAGAAATATTGCTGAATCTTTAAATTTACTTAAAACAAGCATGGATAATACAAATAACGAGTTCAAGCAACATGATGAAAGAGCAATTAAGAACTTTCAAAATATACACGATGATTTATTAATTTTAAAAGAAAGAAAGTAGAAAGGAAATGATTAAATATGGAATTAGAAATAATAAAAAAAATATTAATAGTAAGCATAGCCGCATCTATTGTTAGTACTGCGACAATTCAAAAAATAAAAGAGCAATTAAAGAGTAAGAAATGGCTCTTTTTTGCAAGTTTAATATCAAGTGTAGTTATCGGTATCACATTTGCATTATCGTTCACAGAACTATCTCTAATCAATTCTATGTGGGTGGGATTAATCACTTGGTTAGGAGCTGATGCGATATATAAATCTTTTGAAGATAAAATTTTTAAAAGATTTAGTGATATTGAGAATGTAATTGAGATAGAAAGAGATGATATCGAATGATTTATTTAGGTTATAGTTGCAAATATTTAGCTTTTACTACATATTTTAGTACTAAGCATAAAGCAGTAGATATACCACGTAAAGTTACAGTTGGTAATAAAAAAATGACAAATGAATATTCTTATATGGCATATGAGGGAAAGATTGTTAAAAATGCAAAAGCTAGTGATTATGGTTGGTACGTAGAGTATGAGGTAAAAGATGGCAAAGATACTTATCTAATTGCAAGTGGACATTTTGATACAAAAAGTCCATTAACAGTTGGAAAAACATATCCAAGAGGTACGGTTATTAATAAAATTGGACATCTTGGTGCAAATTCTACTGGCTACCACGATCATTTTAGAGTTACAAAAAATGGTATAAGAGTTAATCCACTAGATTATTGTTATGCTTATTCTGATTGGAACGTTCAAGGCACGAAAGAAACAAAAAAATTAAAATGGTATACACCAGAAAAAAAATCAGAAGTAAAAGTTGATCCAAACGAAGAAAAAATTAAGCAATTAGAATCTACTATTGATGAATTAAATAATAAAATCAAAGAGCAAGATAATCAAATATTAAGTTTAAAGGCTCAAATAAGTGAAAAAGAAGCCAAAATTGAAGAATTAAATAACAAATTGATTAATTCTACTTGCAAACATAAATTGCTTTATAAATGCGAAAAAGATGGTAAATATAAAGTACAATTATTTGAAAATGAAGTATTATATATTGAATCAAATAATTAACTATTCTATAATTTAATTATGGTTAGCAAAGAAAGAAAAATAGAAATATTAAAAAATAAAATTAAATTTTGTGAAGAAAAAAACAAACATAAGAAGATAAAAGAATATTTAAAAAGAGAACTGGATAGACTAGTTAACAGCTAGTGTCCGGTTCTCTTTTTTTTAATTGTCATAAAATATAGTAATAAACTATTGATGTAAACATAAAAAATATGATAGAATACAAATCAAATCTGTGATATAATCAAATTAAGATAGGATATACCACAGATAATGTGGGGTGAATTTGGTATGAATAAAGGAATTTTAGATGCTAAAGTATTGGCAAATTATATTATTGACAAATGTAATGGTGTAATTTCGCCAATAAAATTACAAAAATCTTTATATTTTTGTTTTGCTTATTGGGGTGGATTTGTTAGAAAAGGTAGAAATCAAAAAAGTGAAATTAATGCAAATTATAATGAGTTATTATTTGATAATAAAATTGAAGCATGGGTATATGGGCCAGTAGTGCCGGAAGTGTATCACGAAAAAGATTTAAGAAAATATGATATAAAGAAAGAAAATATATTTGGAGATACATTTATAAAAGATTACATTGATGGTATATTAGAAAATATTTTAGCTTGCAATGATTTTCAATTAGTTGAAATATCTCACGAAGATAAATGTTGGAAGAAAAATTTCAAGAAAAATTCCATTTTTCATAATGGAATTATTCCTTTTGAAGAAATAATTAAAGAATATGCAGCCAAGTAGTTTAGAACTTAATATTATTAAAAATAGATTTGATATAAAAAGTAGAGCAAAAGATATTTTAAGTATAAAAGAATTTAATTTTGAACGTGGATTAAAATCATTTAATGATGAAAAACTGATGTTTACAAATATGTCAGTAAATGAAGCTGAAGACGTATATGATATGGTTGTAAACATGTACTTAAATTATCGAATTGATGGTGTTAACTTTTTGGATGATTTTATTGGATATGAGTTAGAATACGATGACAAAATAGAAAGATTATTACAAATAATAAATGGTACGCAAAAAACAAAGTATAAAATATCTGATATTCCCTATATTTTAAAATTAAATAATAAAAATGATGAAAGATTACATTTTTTTATTAGGTATAGTGGAAAAAATGCTTCATTAATATTAGTTGACCTGTACCATTTGGCAATATATGGAGAATGGTATAAAGGTGGTAAATTTATGCATAATTCAATACCTAAAACGTACAAGCATAATAAAAATAACTCATGCAAACTAGAAAAAATATTAGAACTTATAAATAATTAACTTTAAATACATCAATAAATTCTAATTCAGGATAATTACACATAAATAGTAATTGTCCTTTTTTATGCAATGAATCGATTAAATCAGCATCATTATGGCACTTTATATGACACTTTTCACATACAGGGATAAATAACCCATACCTAATAGAATTACTTCTATTTCGTCCATAAAATACCTCGTGAAGATGTTTTCTTTTAAGTCCACACAAATAACATACATTTAGATTATCTGTAAATAATGATTCAGTTCTACTTTTATCTAACTTAGATTGCCTAGTTGTTCTATTATTTAGTGATTTAAATTGCTTGTATTCTTTGTTATTACATTCTCTATAACAGTTAAAAGAAACTTCTTTTTTTAATAGAGTACAATAACAATATTTTTTGTTCTTTTTACTCCTTATTTTAAAATATTTGCAGTTCATAATTTTATTGCAAAAAAAGTTCCACAAAAGTTCCATGGAATATGTAAAAAATATGGAAAAAGTACCACTTTTTCAAAAAAATGATATTAAAAAAGCCCTTATTTTAAGGGTTTTTATTGATTTCACTGGTGCAAGAGAAGGGAATCGAACCCTCAAGGTATTGCTACCGGCAGATTTTGAGTCTGCTGCGTCTACCAATTCCGCCACACTTGCATTAGTTATACTTGCATTCCTTATAAAGTATAACATAATAAATAATAAATCTCAAATAGTTATTTTATAATTTTAATGTCTTTAACAAAGTATAATGGATATTCATAATTTGGATCATCATCAATATTAATCATTAAGTTTCCTAATTGATAATCAATAATAATTCCTATTATAGATTCGTTATTTTTATTTGTGATTTTACATTTTTTATTAATAAAAGTATTATCAAATTCTTTGTTATAATAATTTTTAAACTCTTCAATATTTTTTAATTTATTTAGTGGTATTTCTTGTTTATATGGTACTTCATGTGTTTCTTCTGTTTCTTTCATGCCATCATTAAATACATCAACATATAAAGTATCATTTTTAAAATCTAATAGTTTACCACGAAAAGTAGAGTAGTACTTATCATCAATATACTGATTATAAATAATATATTTTCCAGTTAGTTTATCTATATTATTAAATTCTTCTTTTAGTTTAAAAAAATTCTTATTCATTTTGTCTCCTTTATGTTATTTTAACCAATTATAGTCTTTTAATTTTTCATTATTAGTTTCACTTAAGTCTTCTTCTATATTTACAGATATTCCCCATAAAATATTTTCTTTTAATTCTTCGTTTATATTTAATTCATCAAGAGGTATGTTACTTCCTAAAATTATTTGTTTCTTATTAGATATATAGTCTTTTATTATTTCTATTAATTTATTTTGATCTTCAATTGAAAGATTTTCTATTTCATCAATTATTAATACATTAGTATCATTAGTAATTTCATTTATATTATAACTAACTTTATAATTAGATTCTTCTAGAGCATTAGTTATAGCTTGTAGTAGGTGAATTCTTTCTAAAGAGTTACCACTAATAAATAATGGTGAATACTTTTTACCTGGTTCTTTTACTATATCTTTTGAAGCAGTAAATGCTAGTTTATTTCCTTTATTAACTTTAAAATTTTCAAAATTATATTCTTTATTTTTCATTTCTTCCTCCATTAATATATTTCTACA
>SFTR01000031.1 GCA_004560915.1 bacterium
GAATACTTGTTTAATTAATTTTGGTATTAATTCTACACATTTATATGCTGAGAACATTATAATTAAGAATATTAATCCTTTTGTAATTCCTGTTGCTTCTGGCATTAATTCACTCTTTTCTACCCAGAACTTTCCAATTAGTGCTGTTGCTAGGTAAAGAGAACCCACTCGAATAAATGCATCCATCCATGTTCCAAAGAATGTTTTTACGTATCCTGACCATGTATTATTCTTTGTTCCACCATCTACAATACTTACGATTGCTAGTGGAGCTAGTACTTGTAAAACCATTAATTTGAACATACGTATTGCAAGTTCTATTGCTAGTTTTATTATTTGCCATGTTAAATATAATCCAGTGATTGTGCTTATTAATGGCCATTTATATTCTACATCTTTATCAATTCTAGCTACGATTGTTACTATTTTCATAGCATCAAATGCATTCATGTCTCCATTTGATAGTTCATTATATATGTTATCTAAATCAGATGTTTGTCCATCTTTACTATGTAAGAAAATATTTAGTGTATTTACTGATAATTTCTTACCAAAATCACCCACATTATCAGCATCTGCTCCGAAGATAAATCTTGCTATTAAACCACTATCTTTTCCATTATTTGTTACTTCCGCAACTTGTTTAAGTGTTGTAAATTCATAGCCTTCTGGTACACCTATCATTAATAATGTTAATTCATTCATAAAACTAAATACAAATGTATAAACAATTAACATTGCTGATGCAATTGCAATATTTTTTATTAATGCAGGTCCGCCTTTAGCAGTATCATCTAAACTATCTGGATTAATCATATATTGTATTAAAGCATATCCAACTTTAAACATGATGAAAACAAGTATTATTGCCTTCACTCTATCTAACAATGGAGATATCCATGCATAAAGTACATTATAATTTAGTTGTGCTATCAACATAAATATTTTATATGAATATGCAACCAATGAATAAACTATACCATCTAATGTAAGAAATATTGCATTAAGTGGTAGAAATATCCATGTTGCTAATGATGATATTGATATTAACGATGTTATAAATGACATTTTTCTCACTTCCTAATCAAACTATTCTATGATGATTATAGCATAAAAAAATATCAAATAAAAGTATTTTCTATTTGATATTTTAAGTTTATTGTTCAGTTGCAAAATCTACTACATCTTCTTTAAAATCTAAAAATATTTTGTTAACTACGAAGTCGAATTCTTCTTCGTTTTCTATAGGAGAATATTCTATTACATCGTTGTTATTATTTACTTTTACAATTGATACATCGTCTTTGAATTCATCATTGTTTATTAAATATAAGTAAGTATTATCTTTTTCTCTAATAACATCTAATATTAAGTATTCTCCGTAATTAAATGTTATAATGTCGTCTATATTAAAATTCATATTTATCTCCTATCCTAATGTTATTCCTTCAAATGATTCTTTTGAATTCATAACTTTTTCATTTGCTGCTTTTAGCATTTCTTCAATTACTTCTCTTGCTGTATATTCTTTGCTACTATCTTTTGCTTTTAATCTATCTAGTGCTTCTTTTTGTTTTTCTCTTATTAGCAGTACATTCATTATTGATGAAGCAGCAACTATTTTTTTTATTTCATTTGAACTACCTTTTCTTATACTTTTACTTTGTCCTTCTGTATATGGATTATATCTTATTTCATCTATATCTTTCTCTTTCATATTTTTAAATTTCATTATATCCTCCATATATATTGTAACATATAGAATTCAAAAAAAGTAGAGTTTTTTATAACTCTACATTGTGGTAAACATTACTTACATCATCTAGTTCATCTAGCATTTCAAGTAATCTTTCAAATTTTGCTTTGTCTTCTCCTTCAAGTGTAACTGTATCTTTAGCAAAGTATGAAATTTCATCTATTTCAAATACTATTCCTGGGAATGCAGTTTCTAATGCCTTTTTAGCATTGTTTAAGTCAGCTACTTCTGTATAAACAACTACTGTATCATCTTCTACTTCGATATCATTTACATCAACGTCTCCGTTAATTAATGCATCCATTACTTCTTCTTCAGTATGTCCTTTAATACCTACTACCCCAAGATGTTCATACATGAAACTAACTGCTCCTTGTCCTGCCATTTTAGCTCCACATTTATTAAATACTGTTTTAACAAAACTAATTGTTCTATTTGAATTATCTGTTAAGCATTTAATAATTAGTGAACTTCCACCTTGAGCAAATGCTTCATATTCTACTGTATCGTAGTTTTCTGTTACACCTTTTTTAACTTTATCAATATTTCTATTAATTACATCAGCTGGTACTTGTTCCCTTTTGGCTTTTTCAATTACTCTTCTTAATACATCATTACTTGATGGATCTGGGTTTCCTTTTGCTGCTTGATATATCTCCTTTGCATATATTGAATATAATTTACTTTTTTTAGCAGCTGTTGCGGCCATTGCTTTAGCTCTTACTTCATGAGCTCTACCCATTTTAATCACTCCTTTTAATCTAAATTTGTCATTTCATTAATTATTTTAGCATATTCTTTATAATTTTCAAAATTATTATCTTTATTTTTATCGAAAAATTCTTTTGAATCATCTCTTGCTTGTAAAAGTATTTTCATATCAGTATGAAGATTTGCTATTTTAAATTCCATATCTCCACTTTGTTTAACTCCGAATAAGTCTCCTTCTCCACGCATTTCATAGTCTTTTTCTGTTATATAAAATCCATCGTTACTTTCTTCAAGTACTTGTAACCTCTTATTATTTTTGTCTCCTATAAGTATACAAGTTGATTCAAATTCATTTCTTCCAACTCTTCCTCTTAATTGGTGAAGTGTTGCTAGTCCGAAACGTTCAGCATCGTATATTATCATCATAGTTGCATTTTTAACATCTATTCCAACTTCTATTACTGTTGTTGATATTAATACATCTATTTTTCCTGCTTTAAAGTCATTCATTATTTTATCTTTATCAGCTTTTGATAGTTTACCATGCATTATCGCAGACTTTATTTTTTTGTTGAAGTATAAATCTATATTTCTTTTTATTTCATTTACTGTTGTTAAATCTATTACTTCTGAGTCTTCTATTAAAGGTGAAACTATGTATGCTTGATGATGTTCATCTATTTCACTCTTTAATAGTTCATAAACATCTACTAGTTCTTTTTCACTTTTAACTATTGTTTTTATTTCTTTTCTACCTTTTGGTTTAGTTTTAATATTTGATATATCCATATCTCCATATATTGTTAAAGCGAAAGTACGCGGTATAGGCGTTGCTGACATATATAATGTATCAGGAAGTATTCCTTTATTTTTAAGACTTGCTCTTTGATTTACTCCAAATCTATGTTGTTCATCTGTTATAACTAGTCCAAGATTCTTAAATATAACGTTTTCACTAAGTAGTGCGTGTGTACCTATTATAAAATCTATTTTACCTTTTGCTAGTTTTTCTACTACTTCGTCTTTTTCTTTCTTTTTCATGCTTCCAACTAAGATATCTATTCTTATATTAGTTCCTGAAAGTATACTTTTTATATTCTCATAATGTTGATATGCTAGTACTTCTGTAGGTGCCATTAATGCGGTTTGATATTTAGCTAAATGATTTATGTAGGCTGCTATTACTGACACAATAGTTTTACCACTACCAACATCTCCTTGAAGCATTCTATTCATTCTTTTACTTGATGTCATATCATTATAAATATCTTCAATTGCTTTATCTTGATCAGGAGTTAACTCAAAAGGAAGTTCTCTTATAAATGTATTAACATCTTCTGGATCTATATTTCTAATATATTCTACTTTATTATCTTTATTTAATTCTTTTAAGTAGTTTATTTTAAACATAAATTCAAATAATTCTTCATATTTAAGTTTTAATTGTGCTTTTTTAACATCTTCTTTATTTTGTGGTTCATGTATTAATCTTATAGCATCTTTTTTACTTATAAAATTATATTTTTCATTTAAGTATTCCGGTACATAGTCAGTATAATCATCAAATATATCTAATGCTTCACTTATATATTTTTTTAACGCTTTACTTGTAAGACCACTTGTTAAATGATAAACAGTTTCTATTGAACCAGTAGCAATCTTTTCAAATTTTATATCAGAAGCTATTACTGTGTTTTTAAGTGCATCATATTTACCTATTACTGTAATAGTTGTTCCAGGACGTAATTGAGTTTTCAAAAATGCTCTATTAAATATCATAACAGCTATCATTTTTTTGTTTGACATTGCTCTAAAAGTAAGTGCTGTCATATTAGTTCTAAATCTTCTTGATAACGGTACTGAATCTATAATGCATTCAATTGTTACATTTTGTTTATCTACACATTCTTTTATATTATCTAAAACTATTAAATCGTGTCTGTAAGGATAATATTCAACTAAATCTTTAATACTCTCTATTCCAATATTTTTAAGAGTTTCTATTGTTTTCGGTCCTAAACCTTTAATAGCATTTAAATCGTTCAATGTTATCGCCTCCAGATAAATCTTCAATATTATATCACATTTTATACAATAAAAAAAGAAGAAATTTAGATTTCTTACATACTTGGTGATTTACCTTCTAATTCTTCTTTTCTTTGTAAAAGTATATCTCTTAATTTAGTTATATCTTCTAAATATCCTTGTGTACTCATATTAGTTAATTTATCTTTTATATCATCTGTTTTATCATTAAGTTTTGTACTTTTATCAACACATAGTAAACATTTTGATAAATTATCAAAGAATCTTTTTATTTGATCATCATTAATTCCATAGTTATTGCCTGCCATATATAATTCACTTATAAAGTCTTTAAGAGTAAATTCTTCTTGTGAATTTTTATCTTCTATACATTTAGCATAATCTAATAATTCTTTTGTTGTTGCTTCTATTATAAATGATGGGTTATCCATATTATGATCTGATGAATCTTTTATTACTATTTTCTTTCCTTTTGATTCTATAGTGCAATGCATAATACCATTTCTTATTCTATTATATATACATCTATTTCTATTTTCAAAAGCTTCCATTGTTTCATTATATAAATTTATAATTAGTTGTCTCATTGTATTCTTTTTAATATCTTCAGGACTTTTTTGTGCTTCTTGATATTTTCTATTAAATATTTTAATTGATCTTTTTAATCTACCTAAAGTACCTGTTATATCATTTTCACCATTTTTTTCATTTATTTTTTTGAAATATACTTTTGATGATGGACTTTTTAAATATCTAAAATCTAGTTCTTCTCTTTCACTAAATAATAAGCATAAATAATTATATACTACTGCTGTTTGTATTGAATTTACTTTATTATGTTTATCTATTATACTTGCCATAGCTATTAATGCAGATGATATTTTTTCTATTAATTCATCTTCAATATAATCTTTCGTAATATTTATATCATTTTTACTTATGTTTGTACTTATTGTTTTATTAGTTGTAGGGTGATTGTCTATTTCTGCTAGTTTGGTTATGGTTTGTCTCTTTTTTGTTATTAATTTATCTATATCAGAAAGTGCTATTTCATATAAACTTTCAAGTTCTTTTCTTTCATCTTTTGTGTAAGTATTACTTTCAAAGTCAATCTTTTCTTTCATATTAAGTATTGAGTTAGCTAGTGTTATAAAATAATTATAACTATTATTGCCTCTTTCATATTGCTTTAATGCTTTATCTACTTCTTTTGGAGTTAGTGCTAGTACTTCAAGTAGCTCTGGTTCTACTGAACAATTAAAAGAATAATGGTGACTATTAACCTCATAATCATTCTCTACTATAATATTATCACTAGCAGTATCAAATCTATACCTTCTATGAGCTAGAGAATCTCTTAATTTATTTATAATATATACTTTTCTTTTTAATTCAGAATCTTCTTTTCCACTAGATAAAACTACGTTATTAAAAGTATCAGATGATATATCATTGTTATCCATAGTAAAAGAAAATCTATCTTTAATTAGTTTATAGAATTTATTAATAGTTCTTTTATTATCATCTGTGTCATCAAAATATAATATTTTACCATCACTATCTGTTTGTATTAGTCTTTCTTTTGTTATTATAAATTTAGATATACTTAACATAAAGTAATGTTCTTTTCGTAATGTTGTGCTTTTTCCATTTATTATGTAATCTGCTAATTCTTTTGATATTTTTAATAGTGCTTCTCTACTCATATTTTACTCCTAGTATAATGTTAACATTTTTATAATTTTTAGTAAATATGATATAATGTATATGGTGAAGAAAAATGGAATTAGAAGATTTAAGAGATGCAATGAGTGAACTATCTTATGATGAAGTAGAATTTTTTGCTCATTTAACTGAAAGAGAAAACGGGAACTCTATATGTGAGAATGGACTTTTTATAGATGATAATAAACTATCTAGTTGTGTAAATCCTGTGTTAGAATCATTTTATGAAGATCCTGAACATTATATAGATTATGAGCTTGGTAGTCCTCAAACTAGAGCTAAAGAAATTATGGTTTTAATAGGTTGTCAAGTTGGTGAAGAAAAGAGTTTAATTAGAAAGAATAATGATAGTAAAGGTGAATATGTTATACCTAGTGAAAATGTCATTGGTTTTGTGGACTTAGAAAGTAAATATTTTGATAGTAATCCAAACTCTATATATAGTGTTGGCATGGGACAAAATTTATAAAAAAAATTAAAAAATGCTTGACAAAATATACTTTTATAATTAATATATAGACTTACCAATTCACTATTAGGCGAATTGGTGCTAGTATCACACTAGCCAACCCCTTTTTATTCTTTTTTCCGGACTGTCCATCAGGGGGTGGCAGTCCTATTTTATTGGAAAATTAAAGGAAACTAAGTGTTTTAGTCTTCTTTTTTTGTGTTCTCTAAATCTTTAAAATAATTATATCTTTCGATTGAATGATTCATATTTTCTTCATATAATTTTTCATATTCTTCTTTGTTGTTTACTTCTAGATTTTTATATCTTAATTCTTTTCTAAATACTGCATCATAATTAGTAAAATCTGGTTCTTTTGAGTCTACTGTTAGTGTGTCAGTATCTGGGTTATATCTCATAAGTAAGTTATAACCTATATCTACAAGAAGTTTTTGTTCATCAAGTGAATTAGTAAGTCCTCCATAGATTCCTTGTTCAATACATGGACTATATGCAATTATTAATGAAGGGCCATCGTGTTCATATGCTTCTTTCATTACTTTTAGTGTTTGCATCATATTTGCTCCCATAGATATGCTTGCTACATATACATTTGGTATACTCATTGCAATTTTAAATAAATCTTTCTTTATTTCAAGTTTTCCATTAGATGCAAATTGTGCAACTCCACCTATTCTTGTTGATTTAGATTTTTGACCACCAGTATTTGAATAAACTTCTGTATCAAGTACCATAATATTTATATTTTCATTACTGTGAAGTACATGGTCAAGTCCACCGTATCCTATATCATAAGCCCATCCATCTCCACCTAAAATCCATACTTTACGAGATGGTATATAGTCTAGCAATACTCTTAATTCATTTGGTATTTCAGAATGTTCTAGTTTATCTTTGATAGCAAGTGTTAAATCATCATCTTCCATATTGTCTATCCATTCTTTATAAGTTGCTTTTATTTCTGGATCTACGATATCTTTAGTTTCATACATTATCTTTTTGATTCTTTCTCTCATCTTTTTGTATGACTCGTGAATTCCAAAACCAAATTCAGCATTATCTTCAAATAATGAATTCATCCATGGAATTTTATATGGTGTTAATGGTAAACTTCCACCATATATTGAAGAACATCCAGTTGCATTAGCAATTACCATATTTTTTCCATAAAGTTCAGTTAATACTTTTATGTACGCTGCTTCTCCGCATCCTGCGCAAGCTCCGCTAAATTCAAAGTAAGGTTTCTTAAATCCTACTCCTTTAACAGTGAATTTATTAAATGCTGTGTCATTTTCTTGATTATTAAATAAATAATCACTTATTCTATCTAGTCTTTCATTATATTTTCCAGTTTCAAGAGCTTTCTCTTGTTGTTTACCAGGACATGCTTCTATACAAAGCCCACAACCTGTACAGTTAGATTCTGAAACTGATATAAAGAAGTTTTTATTCTTTTCACCTAAGCTTTCAATTGTTTCACTTTTGTCTATATGAGCCATTATAAGATCATTATCAGTAAGTGAGAAAGGTCTTATACAAGCATGAGGACATACGAATGAACATTGATTACACTCTATACAATTTTCTTTACACCATTTTGGTACTAAAGATGAAGTCTTTCTCTTATCACTAGCAGCTGTTCCACCTTCGAAAGTACCATCTTTATAATCAATAAAATCTGAAACTGTAAGCATATTACCACGTAATTTTAATACTTCGTCTGTAAAGTTCTTTTCAGTTTGTTTGTCAGGTGTAAGTGTAAATATTCTATTATCTAATTCTTCTAAATATCTTAGAGATTCATTAATAGCATTTATATTTGCTTCTACTACTTTAGTTCCTTTACTACTATACGTTTTCTCTATTAAGTGTTCAAAGTCTTTTATTTCTTCTTTGTCATAACCTAATATTTTTAACATATACATACACATTACATTATTTATTTTTCCATGTAAGTTGTATTTTTCGTTAAGTTCATCTAAGTTAGCTACATATACTTTTATGTTCTTATCAAGTATTTCTTTTTTATTTTCATTACTAATTAAATTATTTAATTCTTCATCTGTTTTATTGCTTGATAGAAGTAGTATTCCATTCTTTTTAATATCTTTTAGACAATAATATCTATTTAAGTATATATCTTTTGAGATAACTATGAAGTCTGGAGATGTTAGAAAGTATGGAGCATTTATTTTAGTGTCTCCTACTCTTAAGTGTGAGATAGTTACTCCACCACTCTTTTTAGAATCATATTCAAAGTATCCTTGAACGTAGTTTGTATCTATGTCTCCTAAAACTTTCATAAAGTTTTTAGATGCTCCGACCATACCATCAGATCCAAAACCATATACTTTTATTTCTTTATAATCTGGTGTGTATTCTATTTCTTTTGATTCAATACTTAAGTGAGTCACATCATCAACAATACCAACTGTGAAATGATTTTTAGGGTTATCACTAAATATATTTTCAAATACACCATTTATATCTTTAAGTGGTACATCTTTTGAAGAAAGTCCATATCTTCCGCCATAAACGTGGATGTTTCTTGTTTTGACTGCTTCTACTACATCTAAGTAAAGAGGTTCACCAAGACTTCCTGCTTCTTTAGTTCTATCAAGTACTGCGATAGTGTGTACTGTTTTAGGAAGAACGTCTAGTAAGTATTTAGTACTAAATGGTCTATATAGATGTACTTCTACAAGTCCTACTTTGTAGCCTTTTCTATTAAGTAGATTTACTACTGTTCTTGTAGTATCACAGACTGATCCCATAGCTAAAATTACATGAGTTGCATCTTTAGTTCCGTAATAGTTAAATGGTTTATATTCAGTACCAGCAAGTTTATTAATCTTTTCCATATTTCTTGCAACTATATTTGGCATATCATCGTAGTACTTATTTCTTACTTCAGTATTTTGAAAATATACATCTCCTGTTTCTGAAGTTCCACGTGTTATTTCTTTCCCTATATTAAGAGCTCTATTTTTAAATTCATAAATCTTATCATAATTTACTAATTTTAATACTTCTTTTTCATCTAGAAGTGATACTTTGTTAAGTTCATGACTTGTTCTAAATCCATCAAAGAAATGTAAGAAAGGTAGTGACCCCTCGATTGCAGAAAGGTGTGCTACTATTGCCATATAGTAAGCATCTTCTACTGAAGTAGATGCTAACATACAAAATCCTGTACTACGTGTAGCATAAATATCTTGATGATCTCCAAATATTGAAAGAGCATGTGTAGCTAGAGAACGAGCTGCTACATGAATAACTCCTGGTAACATTTCACCTGCCATTTTATACATTGTAGGAATCATTAAAAGAAGTCCTTGAGATGCAGTAAATGTTGTTGCTAAACTTCCTGCTTGAAGTGCTCCATGTGATAAAGCTGCTGCTCCTGCTTCACTTTGCATT
>SFTR01000032.1 GCA_004560915.1 bacterium
GTTCATGAATATGTTTATGGACAAGGTATTTCAGTAAATCCAGGTGGAGGAGCAATAACAGATGCAGCACTTGTTAGTCCAAAAGTTGCTTCTAAGTATGGAGTAACTATACAAACTTTGTTTGGTAGAAATTATAATGAAGACTCTGCTACTCATCAAAAAGAGGCATCTCTTATAACAAATGCACTTGATCAAGGAAAACTAGTTGTACTTTTAATACCAGGACACTATATAGCACTAGGTGGTAATGGTACTAATGTAGTTGTACATGACCCAGCTAACTCAAGTAATAATGGTACTTATACTATAGAACAAGTTTATAATAAGTTTAAAAATTATAGTAATAGATGTAGTAGTGGTGGAACATGTGGATTCATTTATGCTGTTGCTTATTCTTAATACATTAAATTGAAGTTACTTAAAAAGTAGCTTTTTTTTATATAAAATAAATGCTAAATAAATTTTTGATTGAGTCACGTACGAATATCTTTTTGCTTGACCGGGGAGGGGGTACATATTATAATAAAATAGGTGATAATATGAATGATAAGAAAATAATATTTGGAATAACTTTAGCATTTATATTTCTTGCCAGTGTAGGATTTTCATATGCATATTTTAGCAATTCAATAGTTCAAAATGAAGTAAAAGATCAAGTAGTAGAAACTGGTACATTACAACTTACATATACCGATGGACCAGAGATAAATATACAAAATATGAAACCAGGAAATACAATAACTAAAACAATAATTGTTAAAAATACTGGTTCCTTAGAAGCAAAATATAATATTATATGGCAAGAACTAACAAATGAGATTACTAATGATGAAATGCTAATTGAAGGAACTTGTACTAGAATAAATGGCACAACTGAAGAAGTGGATGGAACTTGTGAAAATATAGTAAGTACTCTAATTAATAGTCTAAAGATTAAAAGAAGTATTTCTATTGAACCAAATATAATACATAAATATGATTTAACTATTACTTTTAAAGATACAGATGCTGATCAGAATTATAATCAAGGAAAGAAATTTGGTGGAGTCTTAGGAGTGGAGAATGCTCCTGAAGTTGTTAATTGCACTTTTGACGGAGAAGTAACGCAAGGTGTTGAGTATATAAATGGAATATATACGTATAGATATATGCAGGAAAAAAGTGATGCTAATACATCAACACTTACTGTTAATTGGAAAAACATGGATGATCTTGGTTGGGGAGTTGCCTTAACAAATCCATTATCTACTGAAGACGTTAGTACTAAAGATGTATGTACATATATTAATGATGTACCTGTTATATACATGGGAGGAATGTTTGCATTAAGTCAAGCTAGTAATATAGATTTATCTAGATTGAATACTTCTAATGTTATAAGTATGTCTGGTATGTTTGGCTATTCTCAGGCAAGTACTTTAGATTTAAGTAATCTTGATACTTCAAATGTGACTGATATGAGTGGTTTATTTTATCATTCAAATGCTACTAGTATTAACTTAGAAGGACTAGACACCTCAAAAGTAATACAAATGTGGAGTATGTTTATGAATAGTAAAGTTGCAAATATAGATTTAAGTAGATTTAATACAAGTAAAGTGACAAGTATGGAAAATATGTTTAGAGATACTTTGTTCACTACACTTAATTTAAGTAGTTTTGATACAAGCAAAGTAACTGATATGAGTTCGATGTTTAGCAGTTGCAAAAATTTAACGACTATTTATGCAAGCAATAAGTTTATTACTGATGATGTTACTAGTTCAGCATTTATGTTTTCGGATGATAATAAACTAATTGGTGGTGCTAGTACTGTATATGATGCAAATCATATTGATAAAACATATGCTAGGATAGATGGAGGAACTAGTAGTCCTGGATACTTTACTTTGAAAACTAACTAATCATAAAATAGTTCTTGATACATACAATTTAATATGTTATAATACATTTGACAACGAAGAGTGTGCCTAAAACCCACTCTTTATATTGATATAATAAGGAGGTCTTATGGAAGAGAAGATTTATGATGCTGTTAAGGAACCACTTGAAAAAGAAAATATTAAATTAGTAGGTGTTCACTTTGGAGAAGAAGATGGTGAAAATACATTATTTGTAACTATTGAAAACTTTAATGGTGAACCAGTAGACACGGATTTATGTGTTAAAGCAACAAGAATAGTTGATCCAATTATTGATAGTCTAGACTTAGATTTAGAGAATTATGTACTAGATGTCGGAAGCAAAGGAGAAGAAGGAAATGAGTAAAAAGTTAAAAGAAGAAGATGCAGCAGTAGCAAGCGCTAAAGAATTTAAAAAAGCATTAGAATTCATAGTAAAAGAAAAGGGAATAGATGAAGATGTAGTTATTGAAGCTATGCAAACTGCTTTAAGTACTGCATATAAGAAAAATGAAAAAGCTGATTATAATAGTCGTGTATTAATAGATAGAAATACTGGAGAAATTAAAGTATTTAAAGTTACTACTATAGTAGATGATTACAAAGATGATGATGATGATATAGACCCAGAAACTGGAGAAGTTAAAGTAAGTCATGATTACTTAAATGAAATGACTATTAGCGAAGCTAAAGAAATAAATAGTGACTATCAAGTAGGCGATGAAATACTTGAAGAAGTTACTCCTAAAAACTTTGGTAGAGTAGCTATTTCAGTTGCTAAACAAGTAGTACTTCAAAAGATTCGTGAAGCTGAACGTGAAAAAGTTATGGCAGATTTTGCTGATAAGGAAGATGAATTAATGGTAGGATTCCTTGCTATGGAAGATGCTAGAAACTATTACGTAGATTTAGGAAAAGCACGTGGAATACTTCCAAAGAGTGAATTAATTCCAGGTGAAAAATTAACTATGGGAGACTCTATAAAAGTATATATTACTAAAATAGAAAGTACACCTAAAGGACCACTTATTTTAACATCAAGAAAGAATTATGGATTTGTTAAAAGATTATTTGAACATGAAATTCCTGAATTTAGTGATGGAACATTAGAACTTCGTGGAGTTGCTCGTGAAGCAGGTGTAAGAAGTAAAGTAGCTGTTGCTTCAACTAATCCAAAAGTAGATCCAATTGGAAGTTGTATTGGTGAAAAAGGAAGAAGAATTGCTAATATAATTACTGAACTTGGTGGAGAAAAAGTTGATTTAATAGCATATTCTGATAATATGGAAGATTTTATTGCTAATGCATTGAGTCCAGCAAAAAATTTAAATGTAAGTATTACTGATGAAAAGAAAAAAGAAGCATTAGTAATAGCGGATGATGAAAACTTAAGTTTAGCAATTGGCAAGAAGGGAATTAATATTAAATTAGCTAGTAAACTTACTAAATATACAATTAATATTAAGACGCTTGCAGATATTAATGCAGAAATAAATAAATAATCATAAGGAGGGTAAACATGAAAGTTAAAAAAGTCCCTATGAGAACTTGTGTAATAACACATGAAAAATTAGAAAAAAGAGATTTACTTCGTGTAGTAAGAGACAACGAAGGAAATGTATTTGTAGATGATACAGGTAAAGCTAATGGACGTGGAGCTTATGTTAAAAAAGATAAAGAAGTTATTGAAAAAGCTCGTAAGTCAAAGGCACTTGAACGTCATTTAGAGGTTAAAATAGAAGATAATATTTATGATGAATTAATTAGTAAAATATAATTAAAGAAAAGGAGGAAATAAATATGAGTATAAAAGATTACGCTTTAGAATTAGGAGTAGATACTAAAACTGTTATTAGTAAACTTAAAGAACTTGGCTTTAAATATAATAATGAAGAAGATATTCTAGATGATGAAGCTATAATTATGTTGGATAATGAACTTAGCGCTAACTCAGAAGAAAATAATCTTACTGAGGAATTAGCAAGTAAGTTTGAATTAGAGGATAGAGCTGAAGAAGCTGCTCTTGCATACAACATAGAATTAGATGAAGAAGTTAAGGTTAAGGAAAAAATAAAGAAGAAAGATAATAACAATAAACAAAGTAATGATGATTTATCACAAAAGAAGAAAAATATTTATAAGAATAAATCTAAATTACAAAGTAATAAAGAAGAAGTAGAAAGTAACGTAGTTTTATATAAAGAAGGTATGAGTGTATCAGATTTAGCTAATGCAATTGGTGTTAGTGCATCAGATGTAGTAAAGAAGTTAATTGGTATGGGACTTATGATATCTTCAAATCAAGCTATTTCTTTTGATGATGCTAGTGTAGTAGTTCTTGAATATAATAAAGAATTAGTTAAAGAAGAAACTACTGATATTACTAATTTTGAAGAATATGTAATAAATGATAAAGAAGAAGATTTACTTCCTAGACCTGCAGTTGTAACTATTATGGGTCATGTTGATCATGGTAAGACTACATTACTTGATTACATTCGTAATTCACATGTTGCTCAAGGAGAAGCTGGTGGTATTACTCAAGCAATAGGAGCATATCAAGTAGAAAGAAATGGACGTAAGATTACATTTATAGATACTCCAGGACATGCTGCATTTACTGAAATGAGAGCAAGAGGAGCTAGTGTTACTGATATAGTAATTATTATAGTAGCTGCTGATGATGGAGTTATGCCTCAAACAAGAGAAGCAATTGATCATGCTAAAGCAGCAGGAGTACCAATTATAGTTGCAATTAATAAAATTGATAAACCACATACTAATATAGATAAAATAATGAGTGATATGAGTGAACTTAATCTTGTTCCTGAAGAATGGGGAGGAGATACTATATTTGTTCGTATGAGTGCTCAAACTGGTGAAGGTGTAGATTTACTTTTAGATAATATTAATGCTTTAAGTGAACTTTTAGATTTAAAAGCAAATCCTAATAGATATGCTAGTGGTTCTGTTATAGAAGCTAGACTTGATAAGAATATTGGACCAGTTGTAACATTATTAATACAAAATGGTACTTTAAGACTTGGAGACCCTATTGTTGTAGGTACAAGTTATGGTAAAGTTCGTACATTAAAGGATGACACTGGACGTGAAATAGTTAGTGCTGAACCTAGCAAACCAGTTGAAGTAACCGGACTTGAAGATGTACCAGTTGCTGGAGATAAATTTATGGCATTCGAAGGAGAAAAAGAAGCAAGAAGCGTTGCTATAAAGAGAAAAGAACATGAAAAGAGTAAGAGATTTGCTCATAAAGCATTAAGTTTAGATGAACTATTTGATCAAATTAAAGAAGGTCGTAAAGAAATTAATGTTGTTCTTAAGACTGATGTTAAGGGTAGTGAAGAAGCAGTTAAGAATGCTTTATTAAAGATACATGTTGATGGCGTTAAAATTAATGTTATTAGAAGTGGAGTGGGTACTATTACTGAAAGTGATGTTGTACTTGCTAATGCATCTAATGCAATTATTATAGGATTTAATGTTAGTCCTTCTAAAGCTACTAAAGAAACTGCTAAAAGTTATGGAGTTGAAATAAGACTTTATAATATTATTTATAAATTAGTAGAAGAAATAGAAGCTGCTATGAAGGGTATGTTAGATCCTGAATATGAAGAAGTAGTTATTGGAGAAGCAGAAGTAAGACAATTATTCCATTTCTCTAAAGTTGGAAATATAGCTGGTTCTCACGTAACTAGTGGAGTTGTTAAAGTTGGTACACCTTGCAGAATTATTCGTGATGGTATAGTAATTGCTACTTCTAAGATTGCTACACTTCAAAGAGAGAAAGATCAAGCTCATGAAGTTAAAGCTGGATATGATTGCGGTATGACTATCGAATCATTCCCAGATATTAAAGAAAAAGATATTATTGAAGCATTTGAGAATAGGGAAGTGAAGAGATAATGAATTTAAAAGGTGAGAGAGTAGCTTCAGATATGCAAAGAGAACTTGGTAATATTTTACTTCTTGAAGCTAAAGATGAAGATTTTAAACATGTAACTATTACAGATTGTGAAGTAACTAATGATTTAAGTTTTGCTAAGATATACTTTACTACTACTGATGATAGGGAAAAGGTTACTAAGGACTTAAATAATGCTGCTGGATTCTTTAGAAGTCTACTAGCAGAAAGATTACAAATTAGACATACTCCAGAGTTAAGATTTATATTTGATGAATCTATTGAGTATGGACAAAAGATTGAAAAAATTATTGAGAAGTTACACGAAGAAGATAAATAAATAGTTAGGTGGGTTATGGAAAAATTAAAATGTGCTAATCTATGCGGTTGTATGTCTAAAATGATGCTAATAGATTTAGTTCGTGAATATAGAGAAGGATTTATGCTTTCTAATTTTGTAGATGATGTTCATGAAGGACAACTTTGTATAGTAAATGATGAAATAGTTGATGAAGGTGATTATGATCAAGATGGAAATTATCAAACTAATTTTCAAGTTAAGAAAACACTTTATCCTATAGAATATTGTCCTTGCTGCGGAAAGAGAATAGAATACAAGCCAGTAATGGATAAGCCATATATGAGAGAACTAAAATAACGCTTTACGCAAGCGTTATTTTTTTCTTATTTAAATATTTACTATAAATAGTAAATATGGTATATTATTGTTAGTGAAATGCACCCCCTGAAGAGATACCGAAAGGTATCTCATTTTGTTTATTTAAGGGCATTTTACTTATTTTTGGTAATGCGCTACCCATCAAATACCCATCATTTTATGATGATTCATCATTATTTTGATTATAATTATGTTCTAGATTATCAAAGAATTTTGGAACATTAGCCATGTCCTTTTTAAATAAATGTGTATATGTTTCTAATGTTTCTGTTGTCTCTGAATGACCTAGATAATTTGAAATAGCAGTTATTGGTGCTGCATTTGATATTAGAGCAGAAGCACAAGAATGTCTAAAGTCATGTATCCTAATATGCTTAACTCCTGCTAGTTTTTGATATTTGTCTCTTCGACTATATATCTGATGATAGGAAATAGGTGTATCATCTCCAAAAACAAACCATGTATTTTTAAATTTACTAAAGAACTGATTGTTCTTTTTTAATTGCTCTAATTCCTTCATTAATACTGATGGAATAGGAATAGTTCTATTTGATGATTCTGTTTTAGGGCTTGAGATGTACCATTCACTATTTGCATTATTTGTAGATGGATTTAATACTTGTTGTGCAACTGTTAAAGTGCTGTTTTTAAAATCAATATGTTTCCATTGGAGTCCTCTTGCTTCAGATCTTCTTAGTCCACAATAATATAATATTTGAAATAAACATCTATCTCTTAAATCTTCTATAACAGATAAGAATTTATAAAATTCATCAGGTTCATAAAATTCCATTTCTTTTTTTATAGCACCTGGTGTTTTAAATGGCTCTAACTTGTTATAAAATTTTCTTAAGTTAAAATCCCATTGTTTTTCTGCAAAATTTATAACTTGTTTAATAAACTTTTGTATATCATTCTTATATCTATCACAAAGATTAGTTTTATTCATTTCTTTTCTCCATTTTTGATATAAATCCCAATTTAAATTGACTAATTCAACATTATCAAATAATCCCATATAAGCGATTCTATCTCTATATGTTTTAAGAGTAGAATCTTTTATTTTATCTTTTTGATATTCATAATATATTGTATAAGCCTCTTTAAATGTCATATGAGGATTAACATCTATATCTTTATATTTCTTTAAATATTCTTCCTCAGCCTGTTCAGCTTCTTTTTTTGTATAGTAAGCTGGAGACTGATATTGATGTCTTTTTCCATCTAATCCTTTGCTATATGCTACGAATGCCCATGATCTACCATCTTTAGTTACTTTATTTCCTTTTAATTGTCTTACAGACATAAATTTCTTTTTACCTCCTTTGTTTATATCTGCAAAAACATCGTGACTATATTTTATCATTAATATAGTTATAATTCATAGTCATCGTGTGATTTTTGCTTGTTTTGTTCTTTATGACTACTAATGGTATTGCAAATAGATTCAAAAAATTCTATTGATTCTTTTTCTTCAATATGATTTTTTTTGACTAATTCTTCTGGCAGATTAACAAGTTTTTTAATAGCACGAAAAGCTGCATTTAAAGCATGAACAAATCTATTGATTTTATCATTTAAAAAATCCACTACATTATTTAAATAGTGAATTTCTTGCTTTTGATCCTTAATTGTTTTTTCATGTTTATTAATTATTATATCTTTCTCTTTAATTGTATTATAAGCTTTTTGCAATTCTTTACCAGATTTTAAACCATTAACTTGATCATTTAATTTTTTTATTTCAATATCTTGCTTTCTAATAGTGTTCTTAGAAGATAGATTTTCTTTATTTACTTCTTTAGTATAACTAATAAGTTTCTCTATATCTTTATCCTTATATCTTTTAAAAACGTCCTTAGAAGGCGATAATACTTCTTCTTGATTAAGATTTAGTATTTCTTCATTTGTTTTTAAATTAGCATTATTTATGCTTTCATAATGCTTAATTTCTCGTTGTAAGTTTTTAATTTCTTTTTTAGTTTCTTTTAATTTATGTTCAGCTTTAGTTTGATGTTCTACATTAGCACCAACATTACCTCTATATAAATTAAAACCTTTTGAGGTAATATATTCATTATATTTATCTTGAACTCTAGCATAGGATGATTTACCACCTAAATCTTTCCAGAATTGATCAAGATTTAGAAATTTGCCGGTTTCGGTTTTATATATAGCTTTACCATTTTCATCTTTAGCTATGATAGGCACCATCTTTTTATTTCCATCTTTACCAGTAATCTCTTTTTTTAATATATTACCGTATTTATCAGTTTCAAATACTTTCCTTTGAACTGAGTTTACTACTGGAGTGTAATAAAAATGCATATGTGGAGTATTTTCATCAAAATGAATTCCAGAATAAACAACATTTTCTTTACCAACTAGATTACATAAGAATTCATGTGAGTATCTAAAATATTCTAAAACTTTTTCTGGAATATCATATTCAGAATTTATATTAACTCTTTCAATAGGTTCACCAGCATGTTCACCATATTGATGTACTTCTTCAGTAGGTACAAATTGCATACCTAATGATTTAAAAAATTCTTGTCCACTAGTTACAACAACTCCACCAATTAAATTGATATTCTTTTTATTTTCTCCATATTGTACTTCATTAGATTTAAGAGTAGAGTAGACCTTACTCATTAAAGTTTGATTATTTAAAGATACAAATTCTATATTATATTTAGTTCTTTCTAAATCATAATTACCTGTACCTTTTCTATCTTTAAGTTCTACACCAAGTCCTCCTAAATCCGATGCTTTATATTTTTCAAATCTCATTACTTGATTTCCATCGAACATTATTTACCTCCTTGATGTATTGAAAAAAATATTTTTTAGTTTATATAAGTTGACAAAAGTATAATTTAGAGTTATACTTTTGTTAAGTAAGAGGGATAAAGGTATCTTACTAAGAAAGGGAGCACAAATATGGAAGGGAAATTTGTAGAAAGATTAAAAGAACTTATTGCGAGAGAAGATATCAAACAAAAAGATCTTGCTGAAGACGTAGGTATTACTGAAGCTGCATTATCAAGATATATGAAAGGTGATAGAACTCCACATGGTGAAACATTATGTAATCTTGCTACTGCTCTACATACTACAACAGATTACTTATTAGGTAGGGAAGATAAAGAAGATTTTAATAAGGAAATCAGTTTTAATGAAATGCAAGGCTTACTTGCAAGAAGTTCAAAGAATTATTCTAGTGATCAAAATGATGAATTAATGCGAATAATTTTAAAAAACAAATAATCAGGAGGTGAATTTATGGCTAGAGTTAGGCTTAGAGATGAAAGGTATGAATACATAAAGAAAATAGTGGTTAAAACATTAAAAGAATGTAATATAAGGGAAATTCCAATTGATCCATTTTTAATATGCAAAGTAAGAGGATATAAATTAATAAAATATACAAAAAAATATACTAAAGAAGAAATGGAAGTAGTTTGTAGGAGATATCCTAATGGATTTAATTATGTTTTAAATGGTGAAAGAATAATTGAATATAATGACACTTTAGCAC
>SFTR01000033.1 GCA_004560915.1 bacterium
CAATAAGATATATTTTAACTAATCCTAAATATAAAGGTTTTTATTGTGGAAATAAGACAAGAAAATTAGATTATAGATTTAATGATATGAAAAGATTAGATTCGTCAGAATGGGTTATGTATAAAGATGAAATTTCAGTACCACCAATAGTGTCAGAAGAATTATGGCATAAAGCAAATGAAAAATTAAAAAGAAGAAGCACAAAAAATTCAAATCCCAATATTAGATATGATGGAAGATATACATATAGTGGTAAAATAATAAGTGCTCATACAACTAGTGAAAGATATACTTGGGATGATAGATATAATGAAAAAGAAGAATCATTTGATGGATATAATGATTTTGAGAAAAGTAGACTTAAAGATACATTAATTACTCTTGCTGGTAATGATGAAATACTTCCAGAAGAATTTAGAAATAAATTCGTAGCTAAGGAGTTATGTATTGGTAAGAGAAAACAAACAGATACTACTAAAGATGGTAGTGTTGAATGTGAAACTAAAACAGAAACTAAATATTTATTTGGATTAATTACTCCTTATGAATTTATGAGAACTAGTTTAGATAGTAATTGTAAAGTTGCTGGTAGTCTTTCATGTTTAAACTATAATTACTTATCTGGATATACTACTAATAGTTGGTCTATTACTTCTGATGCTGAAAATACTAATAAGACTTATAGCTTTGGTGGTGGAGTTATGGCTCCTTATAAATCAGATAGAGAAAAGAAATTATATGTAGTAACTTATATAAATAAAAGAGTATTCTTTAAATCAGGTACTGGAACTGCTGATGATCCATATATCATTAGATAATTAAATCATAATAAAAACACTATTGTTGAATAATAGTGTTTTGTTTTGCTTGTAAAGCATTTTGTCTTTCTTGTTCTAACATGGATGATTGTTTAAACCATTCTGTACCTATATGAGCATTATTTGAGTCTGGTGTTGGATCTGGTTTATCTATTTTAACAAATACAGGTATAGAGAATGCATTTCCGAAACATAGTGCTACTCCTGGTCTTAACGCTTTTAGTTTCTCTATATCTTCTTCTGCTATACTATGAGTCATACTCTTTATTATCTTTAAATCCTCTGGATGGAACATACGAAGAACTATATAGTTAGAACATTGACTAAGAGCAGTATTAGATAGTTCACTAGGTCTTTGAGTTATAAGTCCTAAAACTATACCATACTTTCTACCCTCTTTAGTAATTCTATCAAATATATTATATCCTATATTTTTAACATCATCATCATTTTGAACATATCTATGAGCTTCTTCTAGAATTATTTGTAATGGGAAACCACCACGTGCTTCTAATGAGATAGCATAATTTAAGAATAATTTTGAATATATTTTAGTAAGAGTTTTAGCAAATCTTTCTTCTACAAAGTTTAAGTTAAAGTTTACTATTTGTGCTTTTTCACCAGTATTTACTGTAAATAAATCTCTTATATAAGTTTCTTTTGGAATATATTCATTTACTTCGAAGTATTTACCATAATCTCCATTAATAATAGTATCAAGTCTTACTTTCAATATATTATTTATATCATAGACTTTATCACTCTTAAGTACACCTTCACTAATAAGAGCAAATTCAAATGCATTGTATAAGTCTTTTAAATTATATTTTTGAGGTCTCATACTATTATCAAGTTTAAGTTCTGCATCAGTGAATTTTTCTAAAAATTCTATAACTAACTGAATACTATTTATTTTACCAGTTTGGTCTACATTTAAACATTGTCTTAATGTTCTTATATATCCTGGTTGTACTATTTGACTTTCCAAATTTATATCTTTTGTATGGAATGCTGATAAGACAGCAACTACTTGGTCTCTTACTTGAGTTGATTCTTTACCACCAGTTAGTATATCTAATATTGCTTTTGCAATTATATTATTTTTATGAGTTATGACTTTGTCTTCATCTTCTGTGAATAGATAAACTAGTTTTAATGCTTTTTCTATGATAGGTATTTGTGCTGGTGTATCTACATTTAGTAGAAGTGCTAAGTCATCTGCTTCTAAATAATATGGTGGTATTTTTACTATCTCTGCTTTTAATTTATCTCTTACGTTTGTTGTTATATGTTTACATCTACAATATTTAGTTTGATTTATTCTATCAAGTGCTGGTTTGTATTCACCATATACATCAAAAAGTACTATATTTGAATTTATTGGTACGTATTTTTGTCTATAATAAAGGTTTTGGAATAGTCTTGCTACACTACAACTTTTACCACTACCAGTATTACCTATGATAGCAAAGTGGTTTGAGAAGAAACTATCTATGTTTGCTGAAACGTTGAATCCATCATAAATAAGTGATTTACCAATATAAAGATCAGTTGGAGTATCTACATCTTGATTTCCTACTAAAGCAATAACTTCACTAGAATTGATAATTCTTATTTTTGAATCATGACTAGGTTTATGTACAATACCACTATTAAATACATTATTAATAAATTCACCTACCATGATACATTCTATAACTTCTCTAGTGATAGATGTAATTTCTGCAACTATTTTATATTTATTTTCAAATACTATGTGTACTCCTACTAAAGTAGTTTCTACTTTTTTAGATAAATTCTCTAATTTAATGGTTTGATCACTTACTGATATAACATTTCCAAACATATTAAAACTCCTTATTATTCTAATATAGATTATAACATAATAAGGAGTGTTTATTCAATAATTATTTAATAGTTCTTATGATAGAAGTATTATCAAAATTAATTAGTTTCATTATTCTAGATGCTTCTTTATAGTTTAAAGCAATTAACTTATCACATTCATTATAATCTATTTTATTATCTATCATAAGTGATAAACTTAGTAAGTATTCTACGTCTTCTATGTTATCGAAGTCTAATATATAACTCTTTAAGTATTTCTTTTTCTTACGTTCAAATTCTTCTTCGTTTAGTTTTAATTTCTTTATATCTTCTTTTATATTATCTATAAATCTATTTCCATCATTAGTAAGAGCATTTATATTAATAATCAAGTAGTCATCTATGATATTTACTCCATAAGACATACCTATTACTATGTCATTATCTTTATATCTTTCAAATAGTTCTGATGTAGCTGAGAAGTTATTTGAAAGTATAAGTCCTAGATAATCTTTTAGGATGTTATCATCTTTTATACCAAAGATATTCTTTTTCATTTTTATGGCATACTTAACTCTTGTATTTTCCATATCTTTCTTTATTTCTTCGTATGGAATATTAACTATTTCTTTATCTCTTTCTTTTATTCTTTTTGGTAGTTCTTTAGGTTTTACTTTTATATTCTTCATATAATCTTTTATTGTATTCATTACTTCATCTATATCAAAGTTGCCTGTCACTATAATAAAAGTATTGTTTGGTACGTAGTAATCATTATAGATTTCATTTAGAGATTTTGCTGTTATGTTAGCTATATCTTCTCTTTCACCTACGACTGTGTTTTTTGAATATGATTTATTAAATAAATTATCAAATAGTTTTGAGTACATTAAGCTATCTATTTGATCTTTATACATATCTATTTCTTCACCAATAATACCTTTTTCTTCATTAACTGATTTTTCATTTATATTAGTGTTATAGAATATATCTAGAAGTAGTTTTAAGTTTTCTATTAAGTTTATGCTTCCAAAGATATTATAGTTTGTTCCATAGTAACTAGTCCATGCATTAGCAAGACTACCTAAATCATTTATTCTTTTTGATATTGCTTTGTTTTCTGATAATGCCATTACTTTATGTTCTAAGAAGTGAGCTGAGCCAGGGATAACATCTACTACTCTATTACCAACTTTGTATTTAGTAATTCTAGCTCCATATTTAACTGATATAGTTATATAGAAGTTCTTAGTTTTATCTGTTTTATATAGATATACTTCTAAGCCATTATCGAGTTTTTCTGTATATACTTTTTCATCTACTTTTTTAAATGTTTTTATTTTCATTAGTTATCCCCCTTTAGTAAATATATAGTACTTAGTGAGATTTTATCATTAAGTTTTATTACTTCGTCTATGGTTACTTTATTAATGTTTTCTCTTATAGTTTCTACGTCTTCTACTGTATCAAATTCTCTTTGATAATACTGATTTATTTGAGCAGTTAAGTCGTCATAATAATTATTTAAGTATGTATTAATAGTTTTTTTAGCTGAATCAAATAGACGTTCTAGTACTTTTTTATCTTTCATAGATTCTACACATTCTTTTATAAGTTCTACTGATTTTTCATAATTTACTTTATTTATTCCGGCATATATAGTTAATGATGGATTATATTTTGAATAATAAGAACCAATTGAATAACAAAGTGAATGTTCTTCTCTTACTACATTAAATAATATTGAGTCATTCATAGTACCCAGTATTGTATTATAAACTCTTAGTACATGATTTAATTCGTGATAATCAAGTTCTTTTAGTCTGTATCCAATATATAATTTTGATTGATTGAATGATAGAGAATCTACTTTTTCTTGTACTTCATCTTTGTATTTATGGTTTATATACATAGTTAACTTTTCATTATTACTTTTTACATTCTTAAATTTACGTTTAATTATATCTTGAACACTTGAATCTAGTTCACCATAAACAGCTATATCTATTTTATAGTCTCCATTAAACAACTTAGTGTATTCTTCGTATAAGTCTTTTTCTGTAATACTTTCTAAATCTTTTAGATTTGGAATACTACTATAAGCTGTTTCAGTTCCTTTATACATTAGTTTAGAGTATTCTACTCTTGCATAAAGATTTGGTTTATCTTTTAAAGATAGTACACTACTTATAGCATCTTTTTTTGTTATATTGAAGTAACTACTTTCAAATGCATTATCTTTTACATTAGGATTAAAAAGTATTTCACAAAGAAAGTCTATTGAACTTTCTAAATAACTACTATCAGTATACTTTGGATTTAAAAAATCAAGTGAGAAAACATATGATTCAGTTTTACCTGATATTCCGAATGATGCTGATACTGAGGCACCATAAAGTTCTTCTCCTATAATTGCCATTTTATTTTTAGTATTATATTTTTTAGAGGTATAGACCATATTTTTACATAATAAGTTACCATATGGTATATCATCTTTATTAAACTTTTTAGTTAGAAAGACTACTATACTCATTGATTTAAATCTATCTGTATTTATTAGATGTAATGTATAATTATCTTCAGTTATTTTTTTATATTCCATATTAGCCTCTTTTCTAGATTTATATTATATCATAATTATAAAAAGAAGATATACATCTTCTCTTATATTATTAACTATTCTTGATTTTTTATTATTGATTCTAGTGCTAAAAAGATCATTTCATCTAGTTTTTGTTCACGTGCTTTTGGATCTATTTCTTCATGTGTTATTAGGTTATCACTTATAGTTAGTATTGCTGTTGCTTTTTTAAGGAACTTTTTAGCATTATATAGTAGTGCATATGTTTCCATTTCAACTGCTTTACATCCCATATCAGTAAATTTCTTATAATCTTTATTTTCTGTATAGAATGCTTCAGTTGTGTGTACTCTTCCAAGTCTTGCATTTATTCTTTTAAGAACTGCTGTACTCATAATTTTTGCATTTAAGTCACCTGAAGAATTTATTATTTCTATATCTTCTCTTCCTGCTTCTTCATCAAAGTATGTTTTTGAATAAGATGAGTCAGCTACTAAGATATCATAAAGTTTAAAATCTTCCGTATAACTTCCTGCTGTTCCTATTCTTATAATTTCGTCAACATCATAGTCGTTAAATAATTCATGACTATATATTCCCATGCTTCCTATTCCCATACCACTTGAAAATATTGTTACAGGTACTCCTTTATATTTTCCAGTAAATGCTAATTCTCCTCTTAGTCTATTTACACATTTTGGATTTTCTAAATATTTATTTGCTATATATAATGCTCTATTTGGATCTCCTGGCATTAATACTTTCTTTGCTATTTGTCCTTTTTCTGCTTCTATATGTACTGTCATTTTTCCTCCTAATTATATGTTTTGTTATAGTTTTCTAATGTTTGTTCAAATAAATCTTCTGTTAAATCATAATCTAAAAATTGTTTACTACATACTTGTAATTTTGGATATGGTTTACATTCTGCACTTCCATAGAACTTATTATAATATGGTAATGTTATTCTTGTAGTTCTCTCATTCTTTTTTCTTTCATTTAAATCATTGATTATATATTCATGAGTAGTACCAGGTTTAACATCTTCATAGATTACTTTGCCTTCGTCATTACCTCTTAATTTTTCTTCAGATCCTTTTTCTGTTATTAATACATCTTTTCTTACATTTGAGAAGATAATTGTATATGAATTTTTGCTTTTACTATATTTTTTTTCCATTGCTACATTATAAATATTGTTAGGATCTTTTTGTATTGTTTGTTCATTTTTATTTTTTAGTTTGTATGCAATAAAAGCACAAATTATTAAGACTACTACTATAACTACTGCAAGTATTATTTTTTCTTTTTTATTCATAACTTACTCCTTTGGTTCTTCTAGTTTTACTAGAACATCTCTTGGTTTTGAACCTTTAGCTGGACCTACAATTCCTTTTTCTTCAAATTGATCCATTATACGAGCTGCTCTATTGTAGCCAATACTATATTTTCTTTGTATTAGTGATGCACTTATTTGTCCCATACGAATTGCATAGTTAAGTATTTCATCGTACAAGACATCTTTTTGTTCTCCTCCACCAGAACTTCCTTGTGATTCTCCTCCACTACTAGCGTTTGCTTCTAGATTAGTGAATTTATCACTATATTTTGGTGGATGACATCTTTTCTTAACGAAATCTACTACTCTTGCAATTTCATCATCTGAAACGAAGCTTCCTTGAATACGTGTTGGTGTATTTTCATCCATTGGTTTATAAAGCATATCACCTTTACCAAGTAGTTTTTCTGCTCCTGTCATATCAAGAATTGTACGTGAATCTATAGATGAAGAAACAGCAAATGATATACGAGTTGGTATATTTGATTTAACGACACCTGTAATAATATCAGTAGATGGTCTTTGAGTAGCAACTATTAAGTGAATACCTGCTGCTCTTGCAAGTTGTGTAATTCTCATGATTGATTCTTCTACTTCTTTTGCTGCAACTAACATTAAGTCTGCAAGTTCATCTATAATTACTAGAATAAATGGCATTTTCTTAAGACCACAGTCTGGATTCTTTTTAAGTTCTTTTTCGATATAATCATTATATGTTTGTATATTTTTAGTTCCACTATTTTTAAATGTTTCGTATCTATCGTCCATTTCAACTACTATTTTTTGAAGTGCTGTACTTGCTTTTTTAGGGTCTGTTACGACTGGTGTAAGTAAGTGAGGTATTCCTTCGTAAACATTAAATTCTACTTTCTTTGGGTCTACTAATACCATCTTAACTTCATCTGGTGTAGCTCTCATTATGATTGATACAATTATATTATTTATACATACTGATTTACCACTACCAGTAGCACCTGCTACTAACATATGTGGTGTTTTATTTATTTCTACGCATTTAACTTTTCCCATTATGTCTCTACCAAGAGGTGCCGCTAGTTTAGAATCTTTATATTTAGGATTCTTTTCTAAGTCTTCCATTATCTCTCTCATTGATACAGCCATTATTTGTTGATTTGGTATTTCTACTCCTATTGTATTTTTACCTGGGATTGGTGCTTCAATTCTTACTTCTTTTGCTGCTAAAGCTAGAGCTATTTCTCTTGAAATACTAAGTACTTTATTTACTTTAGTACCTCTATCTAAGTCCATTTCATATTGAGTTACAGCTGGACCTACATGTACTTCTATAACTTTGGCATGCATTCCGAAGTCTCCAAATACTCTTTCTAAAATCTTTGTATTTGATGCAATAAATTCTGTTGAATTAACTTTTCCTTTGCTCTTATTTTGATTTAATAAAGCTACTGGAGGTTTAATATATACTTCGTTAGTTGTCTCTTCTTCAGGCTCTAGTATCTTAGATGCATCCATACTTCCAACTGTTGTATCTTTTTTAGGTTCTAAATCTTCTACACTTGTAATAACAACTCTTTTATCGATTGGTTCATCATCAGTTAGAACTTCATTTGTATTAAGTATTTGTTTTTTGGACAATTTTTCTTCTTTTTCATCATCTTCACTCTTATTAAATAGTTTTTTGAATGGTGAAATTATTGCTCTAAATATATCAGCAAGTGTTATATCAAATAGCATAATAAGTCCAAATCCTGCAATTATTACTAGTACTATTGTTGTTCCTTCTACATCAAATAATGAAACAAATGCCCATGATGTTGCTGCTCCTATCATACCTCCACCAGTATTTCTTATCTCTGTGTCTGCGTTATATGATGCACTTATATTATCAAATGTAGTCGTAAATATTTCTTTTCCTTTTACATTTGTATCTTTTATATAATTAATATGTGAAAACAATAATAAAGATAATATTATTGCATAGATACCTACTAGTCTTGCTGAAAAGAAGTCTGGTTTATTTCTTTTAGCAAGTAAGTATACTCCATAACATAGTCCTAAAACTAATAATACAAAGTACCATGTACCAAAAAGAAATATAGCAAATTTCTTCACTAGATTTCCAACTGCTCCGAATGCTCCAAGACCTGTAATTGATAATAATATAAGTGCTAGTCCTGTAAGTTCATTTGTATATCTAAATTTCTTTTTTGATTCTGATGATTTTTTCTTTTTTGCCATAAATTCCACCTAACTTTCCATTTTACTTAGAAGTTTTTTATAAATACCAGGTTCAACGATATTAAGTGTATTTAATATTTTCTCTAGAGAATCTTTGTAATCCCCCTTATTAAATGCTTTAGTTGATGCATTTAGTCCTGATGCTACTTCTTTATTACTTGATCTATATCTATTTCCATATACTATAGCCATTTCTGCCATAGCTGCTGTTTTAGTAGTATTTGATGCTGTTTGATATAGTTTTAATGCTAAATCACGAGCAGTATCAACTCTTAAATTTAATGTTTTAATTGATATTGGTTTTTTATCTATTTCTATTTGTATTTCTTTTATTGCGTCGTATGCTTCTTTTAACTCTACATAGAATTTATCTGGTATAACTGGAAGATTATAATCTTTAATTTTATATTTAGAATTATTTATTATATTTTTAATTTCATATAATTGATCTCTAGCTCTTGCTTCATCTTCTTTTAAACTTCCTAAATTCTTTAGAGTTGTTTCTAGTTTATCTTCTACTTTTGAAAGAGATACAGCTACCATTTCACACTCATTACTTAGTTTTGAAAATGGCATTACTTTTGATAGAGTTCTATCATTTATAAGTTTAAAACTATCTTTTACTTGAACAAGTTCTTTATTTATCTCATCAATTACCATTATTTCTTCATCACTTAAATCATAAGTGTCTTTTAAGTTATCAATTTCTGCATATAGATTTCTAAGTATTGAACTAACTTTTACGATTCTATCATTTATATTAATGATTCCTCTTTCATACTCTTTCTTACTACGTTTTTCATTATCAAAGTCACTATATATTGCTTCATAATAATCAACTAATGTTTTTAAATCAAATACTGAATCTTGCAAGTTTAATACATTTAATCTATCCATTATTTCACTAATCTTTTTATTAGTTTCTTCAATATTATAATCTATATTTAAGTATTCAATATTATATCCATCTCTAGTCATTCTAGTAGCAATATTTTTAATATCTTTCATTTTCTTTGGAAGAATCATAGTTGATATTAATACAATAGTTGGAGCTTCTTCAATAACAATACTAATATTATGAATCATATCATCAAGTGCTTTTACTATTTTACCTAGTTCTTCATATTCATGGTTTTGAATAGATACTTCGAATGCACTAAATAGTTTATCAATATTT
>SFTR01000034.1 GCA_004560915.1 bacterium
TTTAAATCACATTTACCATCTTTATTTGTATCACAGTTGATGTCACACTTTCCGTCTCCGTTAGTATCACAGTTTAGTTCACATTTGCCGTCTCCATTAGTATCACAGTTTAAATCACATTTTCCGTCCCCATCAGTGTCACAACTATGATTACATTTTCCATCATTATCAGTATCACAATTTAAATCACATTTACCATCTTTATTTGTATCACAATTGACGTCACATTTGCCGTCTCCATTAGTGTCACAATTCAAGTCACACTTTCCGTCTCCGTTAGTATCACAATTTATATCACACTTGCCATCTTTATTGGTATCGCAATTTAAATCACATTTTCCGTCCCCATTAGTATCACAATTTAAATCACATTTACCATCTTTATCAGTGTCACAGTTAACATCGCATTTACCATCACCATTAGTATCACAATTTAACTCACACTTTCCGTCTCCATTAGTATCGCAATTTATATCACACTTGCCATCATTATCTAAATCACAACTATGATTACATTTTCCATCATTATCTGTATCGCAATTTAAATCACACTTTCCATCTTTGTTGTTATCACAATTGATGTCACATTTGCCATCTCCATTAGTGTCACAATTCAAGTCACACTTTCCATCTCCATTAGTGTCACAATTTATATTACATATCCCATCGTTATCTGTATCACAACTATGATCACACTTTCCATCATTATCCGTATCACAGTTTAAATCACAATATCCATCTTTATTATTATCACAATTTAGATCGCATTTACCATCATCATTAGTATCACAATTAGTATTACACTTTCCGTCTCCATCAGTATCACAATTTAAATCACATTTACCATCATCATCTAAATCTAAATTTTGATCAGGCCATCCGTCTCCATCAGTATCACAGTTTAAATCACATTTACCATCGCCATCTTTATCTTGATTAATTAGATTCTTATCTGGTTTTCCATCTCCATCTGTATCAACATTAAATGTAGGTTTACGATTTTTCTTGTAATCGATATTAGTTTCAGGCTTTTTATTATCACTACTACAATTAACTTGACATTTACCAGTACCATTATCAATATTAATTTCAGCTATTCCATCTCCATCAATATCTATATTTAAGTTTCCTTTACCCTTATGTTTAATATAAAGACCTGCTCCACCTAATATTAATATTATAAAAAATAATAATAAAAGTAATAGAAGTAATAATCTTTTTTTCTTTTTCTCTTTTTCTTCTTCATCTTCTACTTGACCATTATTATTGAATTCATCATTTAAAGTAACATTGTCTTCCATAATCTATCTCCTATTATCACAATAATTTTAACATAAAGATTTAAATACTTCAATATTTTAAAATAGTTATAACAGGTTTAACATCAAGTTTACTAGTAAAATCTTCAAGAATATATACATTATAATCATATTGAACAGATGAACCTTTACCATTTTCTCCTAAACTCATTAACCAATAATTACCATTTAAAATAGAATGTTTTTTAACTTTATCAAATATATTAATGTATTCATTATAAGACATAATTCTAACTTTACTCTTACTATAATTATTACAAGTATATTTATTTTTAGTTATTTCATCTTCTACGTATCCACCACAACCTTCATCATTTAAACATCCTAATTCTATAAAATCATCACATATAGCTTCTTCTTTTAATTTATTAGTTATATCCTTATTTAATTTTTTAATATACTCATTATTCAAATAATAATTTATATATGAATTACTCCATTTATATTTATTAATATTTTCTTTATCATAATAACAATATTCACTAATACTATCAGTACAATGATTAAGTTTTATATCTATAGAATTTTGTTTCATAAGAGTTATTTCTTTTTCACTATCACTTAAAACTATATAATTAATATCATCTATACTTACTACTGAACCATCACAATAATATTTATCTTTAATATATTCACCTTTATCACCTAAGAAACATTCTACATTATAACTATAAACATCACTAACATTCCCATCACTATCTTTAAACCAAATATAATGTTTATTTTCATCAAATGATTTTATTATAATATTATCTTTATAATCTATATGTTTCCACTCACCATTAAAATCATCTTTATTAGATATCATATAATCTAAATCACTTTTATTAACATTAAAAGATACTACATTATTATTTTTAACTACACTTGCTTCTATATTAACAAATTCTCCACATTTACTTTTATCTACTTTTATATTACCAAGTGCTGTCTTACTAACACAATAATCATTAGATTCTATTACAAAACTAACATTTTTATATTTATCTATCTTTATATTACCAATACCATCAAAATAATAATTAGTATCAAATACCTTATTTTCATTATATATAGCTCCACTCTTATACTTATATTCTCCACTATCTAAAGTATACAAATAAGTAAGTAAACTCCTAGATTTACTTAATAAATGTAACTCCTCATATCTAAGTATAAAGAATATTAAAAGACTTATCATCACTATTAAAAATAAACTAATTATTAAAATATATTTCTTAACGTTTTTCATAATAAATATTATAAAATAATCCAAAAGAAAAGGAAATACTTTTATTTCCTAAACACACCAAGTACACTCAGTTATTTCAAATTTATTAAGTGTATTCTTATTACCCTCTATTTCTATTTTTAAATTAATAAGATTATCATAATTATAGAATTTACCACTCTTTATATCATTAAATATTGTATTTATAAATTTATTAGTTGAATTCATATAATGAAATGATATTACACTAGAATCATTATATTCATTATTAGTATAATATGGATTAGAATAACTAGGTCCATAAACCTTAACTTTAATAATATTATCTTCTATATCATTATTTATTTTTTTATCAATATTACTACAACTATCACAATTTATCTTTTTAACATTTGTTACATCTAATTGATAATCTTTTCTAAGTACATAATCTATTTCATTATCAATAAACTCTAAATCTGTAACTTCTATCGTAAATACACCAATACCTATTCCAAATAAAACTATTGATGCTATAAAAGTAATAAGAAGTCTTAAAGTATTAAATTTTAAATTAAATATAAATCTATATAATAATTCACATATCCATATGAAACCTACAAGTAATCCAAATGAAGCAATTATAATTCCTAAGAATAAATAATACTTAATTGAGAACTCTATAGACATTGCAAATAATACAGATGATGTAACTAATCCACAAGCCATAATAATAAGTATAAAGAATGCTATAATTTTAAATCCAAATAATATTAACTTACCTACAAAATTCATAAAAGAATTATCTTCCTTATGTAAATTTTCTTTTTTATTTTCTTTTCTTAATTCTTTAGTTTCATTTTTATCATTCTTAGTATTATTAGTTTTTTCTTTTACTTTTTTTTCTTTTATATTTAAATTAAAACTATTTAGTATTTTCTCATTCATTAATTTAATAAATACTATAAAAGCAACTACTACATATACAAGATTAATTACTATACCAACTATTGTACTAATTGTAGTATAAAATTTATATGGTATTGGAGAAATGATATTTTCAAATCCATCTTGTAATAAATAGAATGGTATTTTAACTATCGCACATATCAATAATGCAACTAAAATATATATAAATAACTGTAATATATCTTTAAAAGTACCATTAGAGAATATCTTAATAGTTTTATTAAATACATCCTTAGTAGTATCAACTATATCATCTATTAGATTACTTTGTCCTTTGTTATAATTTTTATTAATCTTATAAGCATCAAGTATTCCAGAAACTAATTCATCTATATCACCAAATTCATTAGTAGCTTCTTTTTCACTAACACCTGATTTAATCTTTTCATCTATATGTTCACTATATTCATTTATTATATCTTCAACTTCATCTTCATTTAATATACTAAGTTTATCTTTTAATTTATTAATAAATTCTTCTTTTGTCACTTAGACTCACTCTCCTTTATAAAAGAATTAACACTTCTTTCAAACTTTTTCCATTCTTCTAATAAATCATTTTTTCTTTTTTCTCCTAGAATTGTCAATTTATAATATTTACGACTAGGTCCTCCAGTTGATTCTTTAAGATATGTTTCAAAATAGTTTTCATTTGTTAGTCTTTTTAATATTGGATATATAGTCCCTTCATTAACATTTACTACTTTACTAATTTCTTCTACAAGTTCATAGCCATATCTATCTTTTTTAGATGCAAATAAAAGTACTAACAATTCTAAAACACCTTTCTTAAATTGTGTATCCATTCATTCACCTCAAAAAAATAATATCACTACTACTATGTATTATCAAGTAGTGTTTATTACATAATAATGCTTTTTATAATTAAAATGATTAATAAATGTAAAGGATAGAATATATAAAAGAAATATTTATTTATTTTAATATTATATTTAGTATTTAAAAGTATAAATGGTAATGCAAGTACTGAGAAGACTGTTATACTTGATGGAATATTACCATACATTTGTGCATCTATAACGTAATTAAAATAGAATAATGTATATACTATGAATAATATAAGTTTATTATTTCTACAATAATAGAATATTGGAACTAAACAAAAATATATTATAGAATAATCAAACTTTAATAATATTGGAATTACAATTAAAAATGGTATATACCACCACTTCTTTTTATCAAATGAATAATATAGAAGTAATTCAGCTATCAATGTAAACATTATATTAGGTTCATATATTTTAAAAAGTAACATGTATATAGGCTGACTAATAATTCCAACTATAAGTATTCTTAGTATATATTTATTTAAATCTTTAGTATAAAAATACCCTATCATTGTACAATATGTAAATAATGGAAAAGCTATTCTACCTATACATCTCATGACTACACTGCTTGGAAAAAGGTTATATCCTACATGATCAATAACCATAGTTATAATAGCAATTAATTTAAGTAAGTTAGTATCCATATTCATAACAGTACAATTTTTATTCTTCATATATTTCACCATATAAATTTTATCATAATGACATAATTATGTAAATTAACGAATAATTTACACATAAAAAATAGATTGTGTGTAAACAATCTATTTAGTATCTATTCTATTAAATAGTATTTCTGCTTCATTAAGAGTTATATCAGTTTCTAAGTTACCAAATTCTAAAGTATCAAATTCAGTATTCTTAGTATTTAACATTTCAAATATTTTATCACTAGTTTCAGGTATATATGGTCTTAATAATACAGCAGATATTCTAATACACTCTAATAAGTTATAAAGTACTGTTCTAAGTCTATCAGCTTTAGTTTCATCTTTAGCAAGTATCCATGGAGTAGTATCATCTATATATTTATTACTCTTCTTTAATAATTCAAATATATCTTCTAAAGCTTCATTAACTTTTAATGAATTCATTTTTTCATCTACTAAGTTAGGCAACTCTTTAGCGTAACTAATTAATGCTTCATCTACTTCTTCACTTATACCTGGATTTTCTACTTTTGATTCAAAGTATTTCTTACTCATTGCAATAGTTCTATTTACCAAGTTACCTAATGTGTTTACTAGATCTGCATTAGTTCTTGTAATAAGTGCATCTTCACTAAAGTTTCCATCATTTCCAAATGGTACTTCCCTTAAAGCAAAGTATCTAACAGCATCTACTCCATAAGTATCAATATATTCTCTTGGATCTTTATAGTTTCCAAGTGATTTAGATATCTTACCACCATCTATAATTAACCATCCATGTCCAAATACTTGTTTTGGTAAATCAATACCTAAACTCATACACATACAAGGCCATATAATAGTATGGAATCTTACTATCTCTTTACCTACTAAATGTAAATCAGCTGGCCAATACTTTTTAAACATTTCAATATTTCTATCCGGATATCCAAGTGAAGTAATATAGTTAGAAAGAGCATCTACCCATACATATACTACATGTTTTTCATCAAATGTTACTGGAATACCCCAAGTAAATGATGTTCTTGAAACACATAAATCAGCAAGACCTGGTTTAATAAAGTTATTAAGCATTTCATTCTTTCTAGTAAGTGGTAATATAAAGTTTGGATTTTCTTCATAATATTTAACTAAATCATCTTGATATTTAGATAATTTAAAGAAATAAGCTTCCTCACTAACTTCGTGAACTTCTCTATGACAATCAGGACACATACCATTTTCATCTAATTGACTCTCAGTCCAGAATGATTCACAAGGTGTACAATAAAGTCCTTTATATTCTCCTTTATAAATGTCACCCTTATCATACATTTCTTTAAATATAGCTTGTACAGCCTTAACATGTTCTTCATCAGTAGTTCTTATAAAATGATCATAAGAAATTCCTAGTTTACTCCATAAATCTTTAGCATTCTCAACAATTGGATTAATATACTCTATTGGTGTTACTCCTGCAGCTTCAGCCTTCTTTTCTATCTTTTGCCCATGCTCATCAGTTCCAGTTTGAAAAAATACATCATAACCTTTTAATCTCTTATAACGAGCAATTGCATCAGCAACAATAGTTGTATAACAATGTCCAATATGAAAATCAGCACTTGGATAATATATTGGTGTTGTTATATAAAATTTTTTCTTTTTCATTTTTCCCTCCTAAAATTAAAAAGTCATAAACTAAGGACGACTAATGCCGCGGTACCACCTTAATTCATGACTTATCATGCATCTTATATTCTTAACGCGAATAACGTTTTGACTCCAGAACCATTTTCAAGTATCCTCATATTAGTTTTCACCAACCACTAACTCTCTACTAATTAGATATCTATCTCTTTCCTTCTTCATCAATTACAACTGATTTTAACACAAAAACATAATTTTGTCTATATTAAATATCATTTCTACTCATAATCTCAGCAGGTGTCTTTCTAAGAGTTAAAGCACATGGTAATAAACCAACTAATAAATTAAACAAATATACAAGAATTATTACTGTTATTATTGTATAACCATTCACTAAAAATTTGTTAGCATAATAACTGACTGTAGTTAATTGATAAATTATATATGAAGTAAATAACACACCAGTCATACTACCAATAGTACTAATAGCTATTATTTCACCAGTAAACATTTTATAAATATCTAACTTTTTCATACCAATTGCTCTATATATACCTACTTCTTTGATTCTAGATAAGAAAGAAGATCTCATCATTAAATATATTTCAATTAATGAAATTGATAAAATAACTACACTAAATATAAGAGTTGATGCCATACTATTAGTTCTATCTTTCACATATTTATCTCTAGAATATACATATGAATCTTTAATATTTAATCCCATATTTCTATAATCTTTTAATGCTTTATCTTTGTCTTTAACACTTAAATACAAATCTTTTCCTTTAGATACAATATCATATTTAATAGTATTATTATTAGTAAGCATATAATCAACATCATCACTCTTATAGTAACCAACTACCTTAAGTTTTTTATTATTAACTTTAGTATCTATTTCTTTATTTAATTCATATAAATCCTTATATTTTATATTAACTATTACTTCATAATCTTTAGGACTATTTCCACTACTAATAGTTATTTTATCTTTAAATAAATCTATATCATATAAAGAAACATTGTTTTCTGTTTCAACCATATCATAAGATGTATATTCAATATATGATTACATAACAAACATGTATTTTAAAAAGAATATAAATCCTAATATGACTTATGATGAATGTATGCAAGTTGCATCAAATCTGGTAGAAAGAATAATGTTTGATGTACCAGAAGAATATAATATTGACACAAATCATTTTTATGAAAATTTAAATAATTATTGTGAAAGTATAGGAATAGAAACAACAAAACTATCAAGATAAAACAAAACTCAAGAAAATATTAAATCTTGAGTTTTTTTATAATTAATTATTAACACTATTACTTGTTAACGTAACAGTAAATGTCTTTTCTTTGCCATCTCTTTCAACAGTAATTTTAATTTTATCACCTATATTGTATTTATATAATTGATATCTAAAATATGAAGTATTTGTAATTTCAGTGTCTTCTATTTTAATTATTTTATCGCCTTTCTTAATACCAGCTTTATCAGCAGCACCACCATGTTCTACTGATTCAACGTATACACCAGTATCATTACTAAAATAATTATTATTGTCATAAATACTAACACCTAAATATGGTCTATTAATTTTTTTACCACTAATAAGTGATTCAGCATTCTTAACTGCATCATCTATTGGAATGGCAAATCCCATACCTTCAATTTGTGAACTAGCAAGTTTCATATTAGTAATACCAATTACCTCCCCATTAGCATTACATAATGGTCCACCACTATTACCAGAATTAATAGCAGTATCTGTTTGAAGAACACTCATAACATAATTGTCAACCTGAACCATTCTATTTTTTCCACTTAATATACCTCTAGTTACACTCCAAGAATAAACACTTGAATCAACAGGAGTACCAACTGCAAATGTAGTATCACCTATTCTTAGACTTTCACTACTTCCTAATTGAGCAGTAGCAAGAATATTAGACTTATCAATAGAAAGAACAGCAATATCAGAATATTCATCATAACCAACAACAGTAACTTTTTCTTCTTTATTATTAGTGAAAACAACAGAAACTTCACTACCTCCACTAATAACATGATAATTAGTTAAAATATATCCAAATTTATCATCTGTCTTAAAAACAAAACCACTACCTGTAGAATATAACTGACCACGAGAATAATTTTTAACAGTTACAACTGAATCATATACTTTTTCAACAGCATCCGCAATACCAGTATCAGTAACAGTTACATCTTTAATTGTTTTGATTGTCTCAACTTTAAGATTTTTTAAATAAAACTCATAGAAAGCACCAAATAAACATAAACAAATTAGAAAGGTAACAAATGAGTAAACCAAACCTTTATTATCAAATAAAGACTTTTTTGTAATTATAGGAGAGTTTTCTTCCTTATCAATTTCAATATCTTTAGAATTCATATTATTTTCTTTTAATATATTATTTTTGACATCTTTTTCATTACTTTTTTTGTAATCTTTTTCTTCTTTTTTCATACTTTCACCTCAATATAAATAATAGTACTAAATTGTTAACAAATTGTGAAAATTTTATAAATAAATTAAAAAAATAAAATAAAAAAGTCTAAAAAGACTTATTTATAAACATGGGGCGCAATGTGGGAATCGAACCCACGCATAACGGGACCACAATCCGCCGTGTTAACCACTTCACCAATTGCGCCATTGCAAGACATATTATAACAAAGAAATAATTTGAATTCAAGTAGTATTAATAAAAAAATATAAAAAACAAAAAGTTAATTGAAAAGATAATAATAAAGTAATATACTAAACATAGAGGTAAAAATGAAAAAGATGTTGTTAACAATATTAAGTTTGGGAATACTATGTTCTTGTCAAACACAAGAAGAAATTAAAAAAGAACAAGAATTAAAAGAACTAGAAACAATAAAAGAACACGTAAAAAATGAAAATATACCGGAAAATGTGAAAGAATGGTTAATAGATTCAAAAACGCAAAAAATACTAACGATACTTTGCACAAAAGAATCAAAAAAATGTGAAAAAATCAAAAGCAATGTTGATGAACTAAATAAAGAAGTAAAGACTTATTATGTAGAAATAGATAAAATAACAGAAGAAGAAAAAGACATATATAAAAAGACATATGAGCTAAAAGATTATACGGGATATCTACCATACATAATGTTAATAGAAA
>SFTR01000035.1 GCA_004560915.1 bacterium
GTAGGAAGGATCACCTTTAAAAGCATACTGTTTGATCTCGCGGGTGGTCTCGGTCGTAAAGGTTCCCTCCAGATTTGCAAAAGTAGCATCGTCATTCGCCAAAATATCTTTTACGTTCTGGAAGAAATAAGAGTGGCCGTTCTAGCAGGACTAACACTAGCAATAGCAAACTTTGCCAAACTACTTCTTATAGATAAAGTAACAACAAGTGTAGCATTAGTAGTATGTTTAACACTAGTAGTAACGGTAATAATTGCCAAAATAATAGGATGTTCCCTACCAATACTAGCTAAAAAGATAGGTTTTGACCCAGCAGTAATGGCAAGTCCATTCATAACAACAATAGTAGATGCAATTTCATTAATAGTTTATTTTCAAATAGCAACTCATCTTTTAGGAATATAAAAATACTTTCAAAAACGAAAGTATTCTTTTTTTATATTCAAATTACATATTTATGCAGCCAATGACCTAGCAATAGTTCTATAATATTGTTCTCCAAGTTTACATCTACCTTGTTTAGTTCTTAATCTTTCAACTGCCTTTTCTTGAATACCAAATAGTTTTAAATTAGCATTCATAACAGCAAGTTCAGCAGCAGTTTTTACCTTTTTAGCACCATTTACTAAGCCTACCTTACCTTCTAAGGCAGCAAGTTCAGCTTTTGTTTGATTAATATCATGTTCATAATCTTCTCTTGATTGCTTAAGTGATGCTTTCATATCACCATAAACACGATATCTATTATAGTCAGCATAGAATTTTTCCATCTCACGCATTTTCTTTTTAGCATACTTTGCTGAACCCTTATTAACAATTTTCTTTTGAGTTGCTTGCATCTTACCTTGCTTTGCTTGAAGTTTACTAATTCTAGCACATACTTTATTTATACGTTTTTCATTCTTTTTCATTTTGAATTTAGATCTAAAATCTTTAGAACGTAATTCTTCTAACTTTTCATATTGACTAGATAGTTTATCTCCGATTCTCTCTATACCTTTATTACTAATACCCATCTTAACAGAATCAACTGGATTTAGTACTCTAGAATCAAATCCTAAATTTTGTCCACCAATAGATATACCTCTAATAACATCAGAATAACTAAGTTCAGCCTTTTCAAGATCCTTAATTATCCCATCTATTTCTTTCTTAGGATCATCTAAGTATCCACTTTTTCCCATATAATAAGATAAATTTTGATACTTATCTATTAACTTTCTATACTTTTCAGTTAATTCATAATGAGCTTCTTTTACTTCATTACCAACAGCTTTTTTATGTATATCAGGATTAAACTGTAATCTTTTTAGTTGTTCATCAGTTAGTTCAAATTCCAAATCTTTTGCTGGAATACTAAGAGAATTACATATTTTTATTATAAAATCTATTCCTACTCTTGGAAGTCTTCCACTTCTCATTGCATCTCTAATAGTCATAACTACTCACCTGACTCACTAAGTTCACTAACTACTCTGTCTATTTCATTATTAATAAAATCTATTTCTTTTTGATCAGTAATAGTATCTAATGAAAAAGTTGTTTCTGTCTCATTCAATATTGATGAAAAAATAGTATCTTCTTCATTATTAATAGTATAAATAATAAATGTTTTATTAAATTCTAAAGAATCTACTATATCAAGAACATTAACATCTACAGTAGTTCCATCTTCAATAGTTACTTTTAATTTATTATTAGTATTGTTCATAATAGCCTCCTAGTATATATAAATTTTAACATAAATTTGAATTTCGTACAATAAAAAAGACTACAATTTCTTCTTTAAAGTTATTGTAGCCATATCTCTAGGAAAAATCTTATCTAACATACCAAATATAGGACTTGTATGAGAGAATTTTCTATATCCTCTATTAACTATCATTTTAGCATTTAAAACATCAAATTCTCCTCTACATTTATCAGTTTTGGTAACTATATAATCAGTTACTCTTTTACCATCACTAACATCTATTCCAGTATCATCTAAAATGCCTTGTATTATTTTAGGCATATACCCATCATGTTTATGTCCACATACTATTAAGTCTAGTTCTTTAAGTTTATTTCTTAAAATAGTTAAAACTTCTTTTTTACTTATAGTATCAGGTGAATGAGTAAGTAATATATTAAATTGTTTATCAGTAAACTCTAATAAACTCTTCATATAATCTTCAATAAAATATTCTTCCCACATACTTTCTTTAGATTTATAATATGCCATACTTCTAGGACAAAAACCGCCTATTCTCATATTACCAATATCTATATATTCTTCTCCAACTCTTCTATCTAATATATGAACACCAGTTAACTTATCAAGCCTTTTTAAATATTCAATTGAATCATGATCACTATATTTTTTACCACACTTTAACTCATGATTACCAAGACATATAAAAGTTTCAGCAATAGAATCTAAATTACAAAATAAATATCTAAGCATCCTATCATTCTTAGGAACATAAAAGTCATCAGCAGTATATGTTAAATCTCCAGATACTAGTATAATATCTGGACTAGTCTTATCAACTTCTTCAATAAGTTTATCCCATAGTTCAAAAGTAGCCCATTTATTATTATGAATATCAGCTAAAGAACATATAGTATAATCTCTATCTAACTTACTACTACTAATTGTAAATTTTTCATTATGTATCATAATTCCCTCTAATTAGACCAATATTATAACACAAATTTATATTAAGTATACAAAAATATATGAAAAAAGTACTATTTTTAGTACTAACTTTCTCCTTCTTCAAGCATTGTTATTATGGATATTCCATATCCTAATGTTACATTCTCTACAAGTACATTAGTAACTGCCTCTATAATCTTATTATTTTGTATTATAGGTGAACCACTCATTCCTTGTACTATACCACCTGTCTTACTTATAAGATTTTTATCAATTATTTCAAAACTAAATGCTTTCTGAGTATCTTTTTTATTATAATATTTATCTATTATATTTATATTATATTTTTCTATATTATTGTCTTTAGTAACAGTAAGTATATAAGCACTACCATTTTCTATATCACTAAAACTACTTACTTCAATAGTTTCTTTATTAGGAAGACTATCACTATATATACCATATATTCCTTTATTAGTATTTTTAGATATACTACCAAGTACTTTATTAAACACTATTTTAGCATCTTTACTACCAACTCTACCATTTCTACTTTTATCTATACCAGTAACTTTACTATAAAGTATATTACCATTCCTAACATCTATTCTACTACCTGTTTCATTCATAGTTACTTCATGTCCTAAAGCTCCATATATTTTACTAACTGGATCTATATAACTAAGAGTACCAAGTCCTACTAAAGAATCTTTAACATAAAGACCTGTTTTATATATACCATCTTCTACTTTAAGATTTAATATATTATTTATTTTTCTACCATTTCTATCTATTTGAATGCTTACTTTCATTTGACTTAAATCACTTTTATCTACTTCATGAGACAACTCTTCAATAGTATTTACTTTATTATCATTAACACTTATTATTTTATCTCCTATTTTAAAGTTATTTTTAGCTATATATTCACCATTTACTTTATAAAAGCCTACTACTACAAGTCCATCAGTATTTATCTTAATACCTATACTTTCTCCTCCTGGAATAACATATTTAGAGTAAGCAAATGAGACTATCGGAAATAAAAAAATAATAAATAACGTGAACATAAACTTCTTCATGATTTCACCTCTTTATTATTATTTACTTTTATATTTTTATTATATAACCACTTATTTCTATGGAAATAATTACTAATTTTCTTCTACTTCAAACTTACTTTCAGTACCATTTTCATTAACTAATTTATTAATAGTTTCAGTAGCATTATTAAGTTTAGTCTCACAAAATTCTATTAATTTCATAGCTTCAGTATATTTAGTAATTGATTTATCTAAATCAAGTTCTCCACTTTCAAGTTCATTAACAATTTTTTCTAGTTCTTTTATTGATTGTTCAAATGTCTTTTCTTTCATTTATTTACTCCTTTAACTGTTACATCTATATTACCATCACTAATTATAACGTTTAATTCATCACTAACACTTATATCTTTAGTATTCTTCACTATCTTACCATCTTTATATATTATTGAGTATCCTTTATTAAGTACATTCTTAGGATTTAATAGTTCAAGTTTTATTTTTAATGTGTCTAGTCTCTTAGTATTATTTTCAATAACTCTTTTAATACTAGAACTAACATCTTCACTAAGACTCTTAAGTTTATCAACTTTATTTTCATATAAAACTCTAGGATTATTAAGTATATAATTACTCTTATATTTATCAATTAATTTAAGGCTATTATCAAGTTTAACTTTAATACTTCCATTAAGTCTATCATATAGCATATCTAACTTTTGTTCTTTTATATCATATAGTCTCATTGGATTATTAAGTATATAGTTACTTTTATATTTCTTAATTAACTCATTATATGAATATAATCTATTTTGTATAGCATTATTTACTCTCTCACGGGTACTCTTTAAATATTTAATTATATCTTCTTTATCACTAGTTGCCATTATAGCGGCACCAGTTGGTGTCGGTGCTCTTAAGTCTGCTACAAAGTCACTTATTGTAAAATCTATTTCATGACCTACACCACTTATTATAGGTATCTCTGACTTATATATTGCTCTTGCTACTATTTCTTCATTAAAAGACCATAAATCTTCTATAGAGCCACCACCACGACCAAGTATAATTGTGTCTAAGGGATAAGTATTTGCAAGTTCTATCATACGTACTATATTTTTACCTGCATTATCTCCTTGTACAAGTGTTGGAAACACATATATTTCTACCAAAGGATATCTTTTATTAATAGTAGATATTATATCACGAATAGCAGCCCCAGTAGGCGCAGTAATAATACCAATCTTACGAGGTAATCTATTTATCTTCTTTTTATGCTCAGGATTAAAAAGCCCTTCATTTGATAACTTCTTCTTTAACTCTTCAAATAGTTGATATAAGTTACCAAGACCATCTTCATTCATCTCATCTACATATATTTGATAACTACCAGTAGCTTCATACACACTAACTTTACCATGTACTAAAACAGAATCTCCGTCCTTGGGAATAAAATTCAAATATCTATTATAGTTAAACATAACAGCATTTATCTTACTATTCTCATCCTTAAGTGAAAAATACAAGTGTCCTCTACTATGAAACTTAATATTACTTATTTCACCCTTAATATATACACTACGGAGACTTTCATTATTATCAATCGTAAACTTAATAATTCTATTAATATCACTAATAGAAATATATTCTTTATTCATTTATTTCCTCATTATCACGAATCTTATCTAAAACAGCATTTATTAATTTAACTACTTTATCATCACTATACTTTTTAGCAAGTTCAACAGCCTCATTAATAACAACTACTTTAGGAGTATCATAATACATCATTTCATATGTACTAAGTCTTAAAATAGCTCTATCTGTTTTACCAAGTCTATCTAAATCCCAATTATCTAAGTATTTAGTAATTGTCTCATCTATCTTTTCTTGATTTTCTAAAACACCATTTACTATATCTTTAACATATTTGTTATCCATCTCTAAATTTTCATGAAATACATCTTCTAAATTATATTCTATCTTTTCTTTTCTATAAAAATCTATTTGATATAAGATAACCATTATCTTTTCTCTAGCTTCAGTTCTTGTTAATTTCATAAGTTCCTCCAAAAAAATCTATAAAGATTATACCATTATTTCAAATAAAAAGATATTATTTTTTAATATCTTTTCTAACTCTTTTATATTTTATGAATATTTTATATAAATTAAAGGTCTATCCAATTCTAAAAGCTGGTGAAATACCATTTTTAAAATTAGCAGTATAATTGACTGATTTACCACTATCAGAAACGCCATAGAAAGTACCACCCATAAAAGAATTAGCAGAACGCAACCACCATTCTTCCGCAGTTATAAAAGTAGTACCATATTTTTTGATAGCTCCTGAGTAATTACCTTTAGTAACATTCTTGCTAGTATAATAATCTAATTGTCTAGTTAAATCTTTTGCCGAATCATATGAATCATTCCAAAGACTATATATTTCTTTTGGTGCTAACAAATAAACTTTATCTATAGAAGTAAAATTAGAAGAATCTTTAGTCCCATGTCCACTAACTACAGTTGTATCTATAATAGAATCTTTTAAATCAGCTGGAAATTTATTATATATAGTATCAGTAACATAAGTATATATCTCTGATGCAGACCATCCTCCAGTACTAATATAATCATTATTCATTTGTTTTTGATCAATTATATCTTCAAATTCAAGAACAAATCCACATGCAGTTTGTGAAAATCCTTCAGTAGAGCATTCACTAGGTGTTGAAGTATTTGCTATTCTAACATTATGTTTTCCTAAATCACCTAGATCAACTTCTTTAGTATCACCAAGGTTATAATCTGAAATGTTACCATTTTTAACATTAGTAATTATTGTAGTCCAACTATCTTTTTCAAATTGAGAAGGAACATATTCTTCTACTCCTAAAACTCCACTAAATTTTTTTCCTTGATTATAGTTTTGATCCGCTTTTGTATCTTTAAATGTAATAGTTAACTAATACTTATGAACTATATTTGGTTCTATAGTTATTTTCTTTTCAATAACATTTTCAACTATTATAGAACTCACTAAACCACAAAATCCATCTTCCTTTTCAGTAGTACTATCAACTTTAATACAAACTCCATCAATTGACATTTCGTCATTTGTAATCTCATTATTTAACTCTTGCCACACAAGATTGTATACTGCATCAAGTGTACCAGTATTCGCAACATAAACTGTCTTTGTAATAGTATCTCCTGGCTTGATATTATTCATAACTATCTCTGATCCATCTACATATCTTAAACTTAATGTACCAGTCTCTACCACTTGATCTTTTACATCTTTATTAGCAATAGCATTACTAAAATATGCATAACTAAATCCTACTGTTGCCAAAAATAAAAATACTATTCCTATACCAAATAACATCTTTTTATCTTTATACTTCATACTCTACACTCCTACTATAAAAAGTATAACACCTGATTATTATTTACACAATTAAAAATTCACTATTACTAGTGAATTAATCTTTCTTATGAAACCTATTTATAAACTTTCTTACTAAACTTGATTCTTCTTTTAATTTTTTCTTCTTTAGTGAAGCTTTCTCACATAAGTCACTATTAACAAGTAAATCATCAATTATATCTAAATATTCACTTCCTAAATTATTTACTCTAATATCTCTTATAAGTCCTGAAATCTCTCTTGGAGTAGCAGAACTAAAAGCACCATAGTCTATATCTATACCAAGTGGTTCAACTATAAATAACTTATTATTTATAGCTTCTACTTTAATTCTTTTACCTGTAGTAACTTCAGTAAACATGCCATCAACATCTTGTCTAAAAAATACTTGATTGAGTGGAATTACACTTCTTCTCTTAAAGTCTCTTTTAAAATAAACTTTACTTCCGTCTCTTATTTCACTTTGCCAAAAATTACATTTATCAAGTTCAAGTTTAAAATATCTTTTCATTCATGCACCTCCTAAAACCTTGTCTATTGTAATATATATTCATCTAAAAGTCAAAAAAAACTAATTTATTTCTAAATTAGTTTAATAACCTAATCTATCTAAATTTTGATAGTCTTCATTAATTAATTTTATTATTATTTTATCATTAGGTATATTCTTTTTTATAATATTAACACTTTCATAAAATATATTACTTTTATACATTAGTATATCTTTTATATTCTTAATACCAAGACTTTTTAAATAATCTAGTATTTCTGCTACTCTTAGTTCACTTACATAATAGTTATTAATATCTTCATCACTTAGATATTCTTCTATTTCTTTTATATCTTCATCTGTTAAACCATAATTTTTAATGTAATTCATGAACCATCTCTCCTTCTTTTACGTATCCTACACTCTTTGATACTTTATCAAGTGATTCTTTGGCTAAATACATACCTTTAGTAACAGCATACATTACTTCTTCACTAGTTATATTTACACCTACATTCTTTAAAATAGAAAGTGTTCTAAGTACTTTATTTCTTGAAACTAATATTCCATTTATATTATATAAGAATTCGTTATCACGTACTCTAAATTGTCTTTCTAAATCAAATACTGCTTTTTCATGAAATACATCTTCATCATATGTTATTGCATCACTTTCTCTTATTATTTTATCATAATCTTCTTTACTGCTTATATCAGCATTAACAAAGTGTGTATCAATAAACATATCATATTTACCATCTCTCTTAGTAAATTTAGGAACAACACTTTTCTTTAACATACCATTTCTAGTATCAGAAAATATAAGATTATAATATTCATCGGGATTATATATACTTCTTAAATATGAATAATATGTAATTGTATAGTCATCAGTTCTAATAATAGCAGATGGATATCTATTAGCATATCTTCCATATACATTTTTTGCAACCCCATCACAGTTAAATAATCCTGCTTCTATTAAACTATCCATTTTTTCTTCTATACATGAACCATATAAAGGACTAATATTATCATGAGCACTATTATCTCCATATAAACCATAACTTCTACATAATTCATAATTTTGAACTAATTTATAATGAGGAGTTGAAAGTAACTTACCAATATTTTCTTTGCTTTCAAGATCTATATTAAATCCTTTTTCTTTTAAGAATTCTTCATTACGTTCTACATCTTCTAAAGATATTTTACGAGCAGAATAATAAAGTGATCTAGGATTTTCTTTAGGTCCAGGTCCTCCATATCTATTTCTTTTAGATTCTTGTTTTAAAGTATTATTTACCCATACACCAGGTGTTTGAAAGTAAAAATCACATAATTTATGTTCTTTAGCAAGTTTCTTATAAGTTTCTCTTACACTTTCAGCGCTACCAGCTAAACATATAGATAATAAAGCACCTATATCAAATCTTTTAATAATTCTATTTTCTTTCATAAAACTTAAAATACTATTCATATTTTGTAGTTCACTTCTAGCTTCTAATTCTTTCTTATTTTTAGAAATAAATGCTAGTTC
>SFTR01000036.1 GCA_004560915.1 bacterium
TAGTCTTTTTTTGCTTTCTGGATGTGGAAAGTATGATGAGAAAGATGTTATAAAAGATTTTAGTAAAAAGGTAAATGATACCGATGCGTATTATATAGAAGGAAAATTAGAAATAGTAAATAATGATAATATTTATAATTATGATATTGAATATAGGGATTGTAAATCTAAAGGTGATTTATTAAGAAGTGAAAAGAATAAATTAAGTGCATCAATTGGTGAATTGATGCGTAATAAGAAAGTTCAAGAAGCTAACGAAATTAAAGTTAAAGTTAATGAAATGAGTAAAGAGATTGAAAATTTAGAAAAACGTGAAGAAGAACTTGAAGCTTTAATTAGAACTGATATGATGGTTATTCCTAATATGATTGCTCCTGATGTACCTATTGGTGAAGATGATAGTAAGAATGTTGAAGAAAAGAGATTTGGAGAACCTAAAGTTCCAAGTTATGAAATTCCATATCATTCTGATATAATGGCTACATTTAATGGACTTGATAAAGAAGCTGCTGGTAGAGTAAGTGGTAATGGTTTTTATTATTTAATGGGTGATATTGCAAGACTTCATTCTGCTGTACTTGCTTATGCTCGTGATTTTATGATTGATAAAGGATTTACTTATTGTATTCCACCATATATGATACATAGTGCTGCTGTAGATGGTGTTATGTCATTTGCTGAAAAAGAAAATATGATGTATAAAATAGAGGGTGAAGACTTATATTTAATAGGTACTAGTGAACACTCTATGATAGCTAAATTTCAAGGTCAAATCATAAAAGAAAGTGATTTACCAATTACTATGACTTCATATTCACCATGCTTTAGAAAAGAAGTTGGAGCTCATGGTATAGAAGAAAGAGGAGTATATAGAATACATCAATTTGAAAAGCAAGAAATGATAGTTGTATGCAAACCTGAAGATAGTGAAAAATGGTATGATAAGATGTGGAATTATTCAGTAGAATTATTTAGAACACTAAATATACCAGTTAGAAAACTAGTATGTTGTTCTGGAGATTTAGCTGATTTAAAATATAGGTCTTGTGATATAGAAGCATGGAGTCCAAGACAACAAAAATACTTTGAAGTATGTTCTTGCTCTAACTTAACTGATGCTCAAGCACGTAGACTACAAATTAAATATAAAAAAGAAAATGGAGAAAAAGAATTTGCTCATACACTTAATAATACAGTTATAGCTCCACCTAGAATGTTAATAGCATTCTTAGAAAATAATTATAATGAAGATGGTAGCGTAAATGTACCAGAAGTATTAAGACCTTATATGGGTGGTAAAGAAGTATTAATACCTATAAAAAAATAATTATAAGATACATTAAAAATGTATCTTTTTGTATGAAAAAAATACTTAATATGTTATAATTATCTAAGAATAGAGGTGTGTTGGAGAGTGAAGTATTGTAATAAATGTGGAGACCCAGTAAGTGAAAATGAAAAGTTTTGTAATAAATGTGGTAATCCATTAATAGAAAATAATATAAATAATAATACAAATAATTCAAATTTTAATAAAACTCTTATAACTCATAAAACTTTAACACAAGATCAGCAAAATATAATTATAGGTTTATTTGCTGGACTTGCTATATTAAGTTCTATATTTATGTGTTCATATGCATATAAAACATTATCTAATTCAATCTTTATATCAGATACTCCAAGAGAAACACCTACTGTAACAGAAGATAAAACGACTAATAATGATATACCTAAGAAGGGTAAATATCAAACAGTTATTGTTGCAGATAATATTTATAGCGGGGTTTCAATTACTAATAAAGATGATGGATATAAACTAATAGTAAGTGATTCTGTTAATCAAAAGAGTAATTGTCCTAAAGAGATATTATCAATTGAAAATGAATTTATAAATAAGTATGGAATTACTGCTGTTAACTTATGTGAACTTAATGTTTCGTTTGCTAAAGAAATAATGGGTATATTTGATAAATTATATACTGACTTTCCTCAATTAAAGAAATATTTAACAAATCTTACATTAACTAATGATCCTGGTAATGATGGATATATAGCTGCTTTTCAATCATATTTTGGTTTTGCTGATGATAAGAGTGGATATCCTATTATAGCTAAAACTCAAATGTTACTAAATTCTAAATATTTTTTAAATGAAAGTCGCTTAGAAAGTTCTATGAGGGCTGGTTCTAACTCAGGACATTTTCCACCTAATACAACACGTTCTTCATCTATATCTCATGAATTAGGACATTATGTTTCATTCTTAGCAATGATGTCATCACATTCTCTTGATTCAGTGTATTATTCTGATAGTGATGCTAAACAAAGTAAAATATATGAAGTATTATTAGACTTTAGTAAAGGTGATTATTCTTTAGATATTATTACAACTGCTTATAATAATTATAAAAATGATACTAATGATAATATTGAACTTGATGCTTGGAGAGGTACTATTTCACAATATGCTTTAGCTAAAAATAATAATGGAGAATATATATATGATGAAACAATTGCTGAATCATTTCATGATGTATTTGTAAATGGTAATAATGCTAAACCTGCTAGTAAATATATCTATAAAGAAGTAAAAGAAAGATTTGAAAGATTGGTGAAGTAAATGAAAAAGAATAAGTTAATATTTGGTATATGTGCATTTACTTTATTTGTTTCAATAGTTTATGCTTTGAATTTTGGATTTAATTTTGATTTTAATTCTAGTAAACTTAATAATACTAAAAAAAATAATATATTAAATAATTTTGATGAATCATATAAACTTACATATAAATTAGAAAATTCTAATAGTGAAGAAAAAGAAAAGCAAGAATCTCTTGTTAAAAAAACAACATATTTATTACTAGGTTACTCTAATAGTAAAGATGAAACTAATGAAGAATATTATAAAAGACATCAAGATTATTTAGATTTAGCTCTTTATAATCATTATAAAAAGGAAGGTACTGTTAATAAGAATTATGCTGATATGTTTGTTAATGTATCAGCTATAGCTATACCTAGTATGTTTAGTCAAATGAATAGTTTAGGTCTTATTTATAATAATTATAAAGATATAAGGGTTAATACTATTGATGACTTAGTAATTGCTTCTATTACACTTACTAATGTATCTATGAATGCAGTAGATAATAGTAAATATGAGTATACTAAAATTAATAATGATATAGTGATGTATTATTATTTTGTTAAAGTTAATAATGAGTATTATCTTGCATATGTATACGGTGAAATAACAGATGAAGTAAGTAATTATTTAGAAAAGTTAGAAGAAAATGAAGTTAAGAAAGTAGCTGTTACTACTTATGCTAGTAATGCTACTAGTGTATATAATTATGATAAACTTAATAATATGCCTAAAAATAATATAGTAAATACTTATCTTAAAAATAAAGATAATATTATTTATTTAGATTCAATTTATAATACTAGTAGTGTTGGAAGTGCTAATGGAATATTTATAAATGATGGTTTAGTATTAACTACTTGGTCATTCTTAGAAAAGGCACTTATTAATGCACAAGATATATCTATAAGGGATAATTATGGAGTTAATTATAAATTAGATGGTATTGTTACTATAAATGCTGAATCTAATTTAGCTGTATTAAAACTTACTGAAAAGAGTGGTAAACATGTTACACTTGGAAATGATAACTATAATGTAGAAGATCCTGTAATGGTTCTTAGTAGTAAAACAGGAACAGGATTAGTAACTCAAAAAGGAATAATTATTTCTAAAGATGGTTATATTCAAACATCTATTCCATTAAGTGAAACTGATGAAGGAAGTCCACTATTTAATAGTAATGGAGAAGTAATAGGACTTAATACATCTTTAATGACAAATGCTAGTATAAGTAGTGCTATAAATGTAAATGCACTTATGGATGTACAAAATAAATTTAATAATATAAATTTTAATGATATAAAAACAATAAAGTTTGAAGAACTTAAAAGTAAATACTATTATGTTAAATATACTGATGATAAAGTAATAGATGAAATACCAAGAACTAAATGGAATAAATATAAAAAGATTGGTAATATAGAAAATACTATTAACTTAGAGTTAGTTAAAGCAAACTATAAAGATGGAATAGTAAGTTTAAGATATAAAAATAATGTTTCTTCTTACATGTCTACTATGAATTTAACATTCTCATTTAGAGACGCATTAGTAAAAGAAGGATATAAGTTAACACTTGATAGTACTTCTAAAATGATATATACAAATGATTCATATAAAGTAATTATTATGGAAGAATTTGATTATTTAATAGTAGTGATGGTGAAATTATGAGTAAGAAACAAATGAAAAATAAAATGAAAAAATATATTATATTAATAGTAATAGTTGTATTAGTTGTATTTAGTGTATGCTTATATATTATATTTAATAATAAGATAACACTTAAGGAATATGAAAACGATAGTTACTATTTAAAATATAATAGTGGTTGGATACTTAAAAGAAATACTTCTGAAGAAGTAAATTTAACTAATAATAAGAAAGCTATTATAGATATTAAAGTATCTTCTATAGATGAAGAAAATAAATATTTAACAATAGATGAAATGATAGATAATATTTCTTATGATATGGGTATTCAAAATACTAATTATAAGCTACTTTCTAAAGATATATTTAGTACTAAAGATGGAGATAATGGTTATAAGTTCTTATATGAGAATGATGAAAATCAAGTGTTAGTTGCTTTATATAAGAAGAATGATAAATTAGTAGTGTTTACTTATGAAGCATTAAATGAGTATTATGACATATTACTTGATAATGCGTTAGATACTTTATATGAATTTAAGATTAAGAATGAAGTATATGATTTAAAGAGTGAGTTATCTATAAGTAATGAAGAAATTAAATTAGATAGTAATAGTATTGATAGTAATTTAAGTGGATCTAAAGAGTATGATATAGCTAATAATAATTATTATGTTAAATATACTTTACCAGATAACTTTAAATTAACTAATATGGATTCTACGTTTGATTCCTTTAGTTTAAATACTGGTAGTAAAGAAAATATTACTTTGTCAGTTAACTTATTTAATAGTAATGTCTATGACTTTATAGATAGTTTAAAAAAGAGAAACACTTATGTTAAAGAAAATGATGGATATACTGATTATAAAGAAATAGTAACTAAATATGATAATGAAAAATATAAATCATATATTTATAAAGTTAATTATACTGATAAGAATTTTTCTTTGAAGATAGAGAAAGTTAGTTTACTTTATATTATAGATAAGAGTCATACATTAAGTTTAGAATTTGTAGCAACTGATAATTCTATTAGTAAGAATATAATTGATAGTTTTAAGATTAGTGATGTTAAAGGATATTCAAGATATATTACATCTGTTAGAGAAAATAATATGTTAGTAGGTACTTTAATGAGAAAGAATAATGATGTAACTGAGAGTGTAACTATTAAATTACCTAGTAATTATGAAGAGTATCAATTATTTGATCAAAATGTATATCAAACTAAGAATTATGGTCTTTTATATAATGAAAATACTGAATTATATAATTATATAGTTAGTTATGAACTTATGGGTAGTTATTCAAATGAAAATAGTATTATATCAGCTATTAATTCTTCTTTGAGTACTAGTTATGGTAAATATAAAAAACTAGTTAAGGGTAAGAATATAAATATTAATAATAAGAATTTTATAGTTTATGATGGTGGTGAATCTAAAATAGGTGGTACGATGTTTACTGCTATAGATAGATTTAACTATTATGTGAACATTAAAGTATTATTATATAAATTAGACACTGGGGGATATTTAGTTATTAAGATTAGTGGTAATGGAAAGAATATTACTAATGAATTACTTACTGAAACTACTAATTTTGATATAAAAAATATGTAGAAAGGAATGAAATAGTATGAATTGTAAGAAGTGTGGAGCTCCTTTAACAGCAGGAGATCAATTTTGTAAAAATTGTGGTCAATCAGTAAATGGACCTGTACAAAATAATGTTAATAATTCTAATGGAGGGGGAAACAAATTAACTATAGTATTAGTTATTGTTATAGTAGTTTTAGTAGGTGTAGTAGGATATTTCTTATTTACTAAAGATAAAGCTCCAAGTAATAATAATGGTAATGGTGGAAATACTAATGACCCAGCTACTCCAGCAGCAAATAAAGTTCAAACATATAAATTTAATTATAATGGTTATACTTTTGAAGTTCCAAATGAATATTTATATGTAACTGCTGATGATTGTTTTGTTATTACTGATGAAGCACAATCATTTGCATTCACAGTTGAAATTTTGGATAAATCATATAGTTTAGTAAAACAATATCGCTCTAATCTTAAAAGTGGTATGACTGAAAAATATACACTTAAAAATGATGGATTTAAAACATATGATAATAAAGAATATATGACATTTGAATTAACTGGTAAAAGTGATAGTGTAAATTATATAATGGCTATAACTAAATTAGATGAAATTAAATCTATAGGATTAACAATTATTGATGAAGAAAATGAATTTGATTACAAGAATTTAGAAATAGCACATAATATTGTTAAGACAGTTAAATATACTGGCGCTTCTAATAGTATTAAACCAGAAACTCCAAAAGTTGGTAGTTTTCTTGGTTCAATAACTGAATAGTATTTAGGTCTCAATAGAGACCTTTTTAAATGTTTATTTTTTAGTATATTTATGTTATTATTATATAGTAAGAATAAGAGGAGTTTTTATGAAAATATTAAGTAGTGTATTTAATGCGCGTAAGAATTTAATAGTAGAAGGAAATATGTTATCAGGTAAAACTACTAATATAATGTTTCCTATAGTAGAAAATATTATATCTAAAAAAGAAGCCTTTTTAGTAGTAGATTCTAAATATGAATATATAAATCAATATTATAATGAGTTAAAAGAGAATAACTATGATATAATTTTTATAAATTTAAAAAGTGTATCTAGAAGTAATGGTTGGAATCCTCTTACATATCCATATAAATTATTTAAGAATGGTGAAGTTGATAGATCACAAGAATATGTTCAAAAAATAGCAGATTTGTTATTTGATAGTGAACCTGAAAAAGAGTTATTTATGGCTTTAGTATATGCTCACTATGAAGATGCGGCTAGTACTAAAATAAATTTTAATAGTATTAAGTATAGTTGTGACTTTTATAATAAAAATAATGGTATTAATGATGTATTAACTGAGTACTTATGTACTAAAGATTATAATAAAAGAAGTAATAATTTTGCTAGTCAATTTTTATTCTCATCTAAAGAAGATAAAAGTAGAATAGTTTCTAATACTAGAAGTCTACTTAATTATTATACTTCTAAAGATGATGCTTCTATTTTACTTAATGAAACAAATATTGATTTTGATAAAATAAATACTAAACATACAGCAGTATTCTTAATAGGAATAGATGAAGACAATAAACTTAATAGAGTATTATCTATGTTTATAGAACAATTCTATATGATATTACTTGATATGAATATTAATAAGTTTAACTTTGTATTTGATAATATAGATACTATAGATAAATTTAATGATTTAAGAAATATTTTATCATCATGTGTATACAAAAATACTAAGACATATTTAGTAACTAGAAGTATAGATGAATTAAAGAATAATTATGGAGAATATATACTTAGATTATGTGACACTCTTACTATTAGTGAATCTAAAGTAGAGTTAAGAACTAATGATGAATTTATATCTGAAATAAAGAATTTTAAAAATATAAATATAATAAAAAGTAATATAGAATATCCTTCGTTAGATGATAAGACTGCTTATATGTTTGATCTTTCAAAATATTTAAAAGATTATAGAAGAAGTAAATTATTAAATAATACTGATAAGATAGTTAATAATTTTGATAAGAAAATTAATAATATAGATTTAAATAATTTAATTAAAAAGATTGATGATAAATTAGAAGAACTTGATAAACAAGATATTGAAAAACAAAAAGAGGATAAAGCTAAGATAATTGATATAGATAAATATATTAAAAAGATAGATTCTAAAATAGAAGAACTTGAACAAGATAAATAAAATCTTGTTTTTTAACTTTTTAAAAATAATATATTGTGTTATTATAGTTTTGGGGGATAAGATATGGAAATAAATAAACAACTTTTAAATGATGATTTGAAAAAATTAAGAAGATATTTTTTAGGACATCCTTCTAATGATTCGATTAAACATGATTATTTTTGCTATACAACTTTTAGAAATTTATATGAGATAACAACTGGTATTAAATTGGAAGATGAAAATTTATTTTTAAGACCTGATAGAGTACAAGAATTATTAAATAATAAAGCATATAGAGATTGTGATAGATTTTGTGATTATTTAGATGAATATTTATATACTTGGTATACACTTTTTGATAATTATTGTGATGAGTTAGATAAAGTAGGGTGTATAGATGTACCATTTTCTTCTTGTTTTAGAAACTATAGTGAAAAGGATTTTAAAGATATATTATTAGGTTTTTATTCTACTTTTGGTGAAAAGGAGTATCAATTAGTTAAGAGATATTTTGATGAAGGAAGAGTAGGAACAGGAATAGAAATTGAAACTGGAGATGGAATGTTTATAGGGTGTATTCATAATAAGAGTGGATATATAATAACTGAACAGGAGAAACTTAATACTTATACTCATAGTATTCTTGCTCATGAGTTTGGTCATGCAATAGATAGAGAATTCTTTATGTTTCCTCAAGATAAAGTTTTACCATTCTTTAATGATACATTCTTAGAAGTACCTTCTGCATTCTTTGAAGTAGCTTTTTATGATTATTTACTTAGAAATAAAATAGATGTAGATGGGGCTAGAATAC
>SFTR01000037.1 GCA_004560915.1 bacterium
AAAAACAATCCAGTTCTAATTGGTGAACCTGGTGTAGGAAAAACTGCTATTGTTGAAGGACTAGCTTTAAGGATTATTAAGGGCGATGTTCCATCAAGCTTAAAAGATAAAACTGTTTGGGAATTGGATATGGCATCTTTAGTAGCTGGTGCTAAATATCGTGGTGAATTTGAAGAAAGATTAAAAAATGTCCTAAACGAGATTAAAAAAAGTGAAGGCGACATTATTATGTTTATTGATGAAATTCACATGATTGTAGGTACTGGTAGAACAGAAGGCGCAATGGATACTTCAAATATCTTAAAACCAATGCTTGCTCGTGGCGAAATACATGTAATAGGTGCTACTACTTTAAATGAATACAGAATGTATATTGAAAAAGATGGTGCTTTAGAACGTAGATTTCAAAAAGTAACTATTAGTGAACCAACTGTAGAAGACACTATAACAATACTTCGTGGACTTAAAGAAAGATTTGAAATATATCATGGGGTTACTATTCAAGATAAAGCTCTTGTAAGTGCTGCAACTTTATCAAATAGATATATAACTGATAGATTCTTACCAGATAAAGCAATAGATTTAGTTGATGAAGCATGTGCTACTATAAGAGTACAAATGGATAGTGTACCAACTTCACTTGATGAGATTACTAGAAAAATATTAACTTTACAAGTAGAAAAAGAAGCTTTAAAGAAAGAAAAAGATGAACTTTCTATTAAGAGACTTGAAAAAATTGATGATGAACTTTATACATTAAAAGGAAAAGAACAAGAATTAAGTACTAAATGGAAAGAAGAAAAAGAAATTAATGAAGATATAAAGAAAGTTAAATCTGATATATCTAGATATACTTTTGAATTTGAAGAAGCTAAAAATAATTATGATTTAGAAACTGCTGCTAGAATTAAGAATGGTACTTTACCAAAATTAGAACAAAAGTTAAGTGAGCTTACTAAGAAACGTAAAGATGGTATTTTATCTGATACTGTTACTAGTGAAGATATAGGAGATGTTATTAGTAAATGGACTAATATTCCATTATCTAAGTTAATGAGTAGTGAAAAAGAAAAGATACTTAATTTAGAGGAAAATTTAAAGAAACGTGTTAAGGGTCAAGATGGTGCAATTAAGCTTGTGAGTGATGCTATAATTCGTTCTAGAAGTGGAATTAAAGATCCTGAAAGACCTATTGGTTCATTTATGTTTTTAGGTCCAACTGGAGTAGGTAAAACAGAAGTAGCTAGAAGTCTTGCATATGAATTATTTGATGATGAACATCATATGGTAAGAATAGATATGAGTGAATACATGGAAAAATATTCTGTGTCTAGATTAATTGGTGCTGCTCCTGGATATGTTGGATATGAAGAAGGTGGACAACTTACTGAAAAAGTAAGAAGAAATCCATATTCAATAGTTTTATTTGATGAAATAGAAAAAGCACATCCAGATGTACTTAACTTATTACTTCAAATACTTGATGAAGGAAGACTAACTGACTCAAATGGTAGAACAGTTAACTTTAAAAATACAATTATAATTATGACTTCTAATGTAGGAAGTGAATACATTATAAATAATGAAGAAGATAAAGTTAGAAGTGAACTTAATAAATACTTTAGACCAGAATTCTTAAATAGACTTGATGAGATAGTAATATTTAATAAACTTACTAAAGATAATTTAAGTGAAATACTTGATAAGATAATTGGTGAGATAGAACATAGACTAATAGACATCAATGTTAAAATTAAATTAACAGAAGATGCTAAAAAGTATTTCATTGATAATGGATATGATGAATATTATGGTGCTAGACCTTTAAAGAGACTTGTTAATAATAAACTTGAAACTTTAATAGCACGTAAACTTATCAACAATGAAATAAGACAAAATACTGAAATAATTGTTGACTATAAAAATAATGATATAGTTATTTCTAATGAGTAATGGCTTAAAAGTCATTACTTTTTAATTTAGAAAATGTTTGTTATGTGAAAATTATGTGTTATAATGTTTTTATGATAAAGGTGGTAAAGAAATATGAATGGTAATTTAAATAATACTAAGATTTGTCCTAACTGTGGAATTACAAACTTAGCTAACGCTAAATTTTGTATTAAATGTGGTGGAAATTTAGAAGAAAATAACAATATGAATAATAATATGAATAATAACTCTAATAATAATGATGTGAATAATCAATTCCAAAATAATATGAATATGAATAATATTTTCAATAATTCGGATAATATGAATAGTAACTTTAATAATAATATTAGTAATAATCAAATATTAGGTGGTAAATTGGATTATATTAAATATCTTTTTGGGTCATTTTTAAAACCATTTGATACATATAAGAATAATGAGAGTACATTAGGAGACTTTAAAAATTCATCTATATTAGCTCTTATAGTAGTTGGTATAATGACTGTTATTAGTTTACTTTCAACTATGTTATCTGCTGTTAGACATAAGAGTTATTTTTCAGGTAAGGTTACTTGGAATTGGGATAATTTAGGTGATGTAGAATATTTTAAAACTATAGGTTTAGATTTGTTAATTTATGTTGGTATTATTGCTGCAATAGCTGGTGTATATTATTTAGCAAGTCTAGTTATTAAGAAAAATGCTAAGTTTTCAAATTTAGTAGGTGCTGCTACTACTGCTATTGTTCCTTTTGCAGTATGTTCTTTATTAGTTTCACCAATACTATCTATGATATATTCTCCTCTTGGAGCAGCAATTACTATTGTAGGATTTATATATACTCTTGTTACATTAATTGAACTTGCAAATGAAATAGTTGTTATAGATAATAAAAATACTAGAATATATTATCATTTAGTTTGTTTATCAACTGTAATTATCGTGGGTGGATTTGTAGCATATAAAGTACTAGTTAATTCTATACTTGGTGGTTTAGGTGATTTATTCTAATTATTAAATACTGAGTAGATTATAAAATAATTTACTCTTTTATTTTATGAAGTATTTAATGAAATGTAAGAAATGTGGGCAACAAAATATAGAGAAAACAAGGTTTTGCTCAAATTGCGGTGAAAAACTTGAAAAGAAGAAAAAATCATATACGTTTTTATGGATTATACTTGGCATTATTTTAATGATTACTTTAATTTTTGTTATAACAAAATTAATAAATAGATTTGATGATCCATTTGATAGTATAGATGATTTAATTAAGATGGAAGATAATACTATTAATAATACTAATAACTATAAAGATATTACATGTTACTTAAAAATAAATGAAAATAAAGATGATGAGTATAATTCATATATACAAGTTAAAGTATTGTTTGATGAACAAGATAAAATAAATGATTTATATTTTAAAGGGATAATTCAAATGAAGAATTATGATCCTGATGATTATACATTTAAAATAACAAAAAAGATAGTTAGTATAGTCTTAAATACAATGAAAGTTTCTTTTGAAAAAGATTTTCAAAAATATAAATTTAAAACTATAGATGAAGAAGATAAATTAAGTGTTAAGTTTAGAATTACAGATGGTTATTATTAAGCAATAAATAATAACTTATCTGTTATAGTTGAATCTAAAGATGATATATTAAATGATTTTAAGAATTAGGGGTATACTTGTAGTATAAAATAAACAGATACATATATTTTAAGTAATATATGTTTTTTTATAAAAAAATGGTATACTAAATGTAGTGATGAATATGAAAAGTTTAATTTATAAGATAAAATGTTTTAAAAGTGGAACAATTAAAAGTATATTTGATATAGTTGGTAAGATACATAAGAAGACTCATAAATGTAGATTATTCTTATTTTTTGATATAATTTTTTGTTCTATAAAATATGGTAGTGGTCCTTATGATTATCAAGAGTTTGAGTTTTATAATTTGAATTCTAAAGAGAGAAAAACTTACTTAACTAGAGTTAAAAATAATGCTATCGTAAGAATGTTTAATGATAAAGAAATATCTAAGAAATTTGATGATAAAGTAGAGTTTAATAAAATATTCAATGAATATTTAAAACGTGATTGGTTATATTTAGATAATAATTATGATGAGTTTATTAAGTTTAGTAATAATAAAAAAGATTTTATTGCTAAACCTGTAGGTGGCAGTGGTGGTGAAGGAATAGAACTTATAAAAGTAGATAAAAAGAAACTTAAAGATATTTATGAATATTTAGTTTCTAATAATAAATTATTAGTTGAAGAAAAGATTATTCAAAATAAGGAAATAGCTAAACTTAATAAAACAAGTGTTAATACATTTAGAATAGTTACGTTCTTTGATGGAAAGGAGACTCATATTTTAAATGTTGTATTTAAGATAGGTAATGGTGGTGTAACTGATAACTTCTCTAGTGGAAGCATGTATACTTTTGTTTGCGATGGTAAAATAATAGTTCCAGCAATAGATAGAGATGATAATATATTTTATGAGCATCCAATCAGTAAGATTAAAATAGTAGGTTATGAGATTCCTAATTATGATAAAGCAATTGATTTAGTAAGAAAATGTGCTAAAAAAATGCCAGAAGTAAAATATGTTGGATGGGATGTAGCAATTACTGAAAGTGATGCTGTTATTATTGAGGGAAATTGTTTTCCGGGTGTTTATCAAATAAAACCTAGTTTTGTGAGTGAGAAGATTGGACTTGTTCCAATATTTGAGAAAGCAATGAAAATAAAAATAGATGAATTATAGAGGCAATATGAAAGAGTTTGAGAATGAATTATATGAAAGTGGAATAAAATATATAGCAGGTATAGATGAAGTAGGTAGAGGTCCTTTAGTAGGTCCTGTTGTCACTGCTGCTGTTATACTTCCAAGAGATTTTTTCTGATGAAAGAATAAATGATTCAAAAAAACTAACTGAGAAAAAAAGAGAATTATTATACGATGTTATAATGGAAAATGCAGTTAGTGTAGGAATAGGTATTAGTAGTGAAGATGTGATAGATGAAATAAATATACTTGAAGCTACTAAGAAAGCAATGATAGAAGCGGTAAACAATTTAAGTGTTAAACCGGAATATTTATTGATAGATGCAGTTAAACTAAATATAGATATACCACAAATATCTATAATAAAAGGAGATGCTAAAAGTGAAAGCATTGCTGCTGCTAGTATAGTTGCTAAAGTAACAAGAGACAGAATGATGATAGAATTAGATAAAATACATCCTGAATACGACTTTAAACATAATAAAGGATATGGAACTAAAAAACATATAGAAGCAATAGAAAAATATGGAATAATAAAAGAACATAGAAAAACATTTGCTCCTTGTGATAAATACATATAAAATTCAATTTTAAAAAATAAATTGAATTTTTTTTAATAAAATAATATACTTAAAGTAAGATAGGTAGGTAGTATTAATGGTTAAGAAAATTAATAATGGATTAATACTTGGTGAAGATGACATAATTAAAACAGGGGATAATGGTTTAATTGAAGTAACTTCTTCAAACTTAAAGGAACTTGCTGATCAATTACAATTTGATACTTTAGCAGAAGAATGTATTCTTGAAGATTTATGTAGGTCTTATAATATAAGTCGTGAAGATATGTTTGTACTTATTCATGAACTTAAAAAAAGAGGTAATAATATTGTCATTATGAATACTTCTGCTTCTAATTATGAGAATGAAGATAAAACTACTGTAACTTTAATACGTAATTTTGGTCATGAACAATTAATTAATGATCTTTCTTATGATATTATAAGTAATGATGAAAATATTAAGTGCATGCTTATATCCGATACTAGATTTGGCAGTATATATCAGCAAACAAGTATTTTAAATGATATGTATTTAAAAGCTAAAGCTATGGGTGTTAAGTATGTATTTTTAACTGGTGATGTAGTTGAAGGAATATATAGGGGTAGTAAAAGTATATATAATTCTACCTTACATAAGGATGGATATGAAGATCAAGCTGATTATGTAGCTTCTTGTTTTCCAAGAGTTGAAGGGATAACCACATATTTTGTTACTGGTGAACATGATTTATCTTTTTTAAAGACTAAAGAGAAGGTAGATATAGGTAAGTTAATTGCTTCTAAAAGAGATGATATGATTTATTTAGGTCCTAAGAGAAAGAAAGTATCTTTTGTAACAGGAGATAGAAGAAGCGGAAGTATTTCATTTTATTTACAACATTCTAGTGGTAATGTTCCATATACTATAAGTTATAAACCTCAACAAAAGATAGCTGCGCTTAGAAATGAAGATAAAACTGATATACTTGTTACTAGTCATTTTGCTGCTTGTGATTCTTTTTTAAGACGTGGTGTGCGTTCTTATCAAGTTCCTACTGTGGTTAGTACTACAGATGAAATGAAGGATGCTAATACACCAGTATATAATACTGTTGGTAGTTGGATTATTACATTAAAAAAAGATAAAAAAGGTAATTTAAGAAATACTAGTCAAATGTATATTCCATATTATCAAACTATAAAAGATGACTATAAGAATTTTAAAACACTTTATCTTACTGATAATGAAAGTATATATTTAAGTAAGCCAGTTATTAAAGATTATAGAGATAAAGTATATTCTAATATTAAAAGTGGTGAAAAAGTAGACAAAATATGTTCTAGATTAGGAATTAGTACTTTGAAGTTTGGCGGTATTGTTGAAGAATTAAAACTTAAGGGGTATGACATAGATTTAATGGATAAATCTGGTAGTAAGATTGTTATAAAGAAAAATAAAGGAAGAAGTAGTAAAACTATTAAGCCTCAGATTGAAGAATTAACTCATATTAAACAAACATGGATATCTGACACACATTTTTGTAATGAAACTCAACAACTTGGACTCGTGAATCAAATATATAGGGAAACTCGTGATAAAGGAATTGATACTGTTTTACATTTTGGAGATGTACTTGATGGAGATTATCATAACAGACCAGAACATCAATATGCTTTATTTAGACAAGGGGCTTCAAGACAACTTGAATATATAGTTAATTATTATCCTAAGGTTGAAGGAGTAGATACATATTTTATATAACTGGTACTCATGATCAAACTCATGCTAAGAATGGTGGATTATTTATGGGACCTGCTATTGAAAGGCTTAGACCTGACTTACATTTTATGGGTGACGATAAAGGAATATTCAGTCCTAAAGAAAGTCCTAAAACGATCGAGGAGATGTATCATCCTGGAGGTGGATGTGCATCAAGCCTTTCTTATAAAATGCAAAAATATATAGATAAAATGGAACCTGGATGCAAACCTAATATACTTGGTAGTGGACACTTTCATCAAAGTCATATGATGGCTTATAGAAATGTAATAGCATTCTTAATACCATGTTTGACAGCTAAAACTAATTTTGCTATAAGGCAAGGACTTGAAAATACTATGGGTGCATACTTTGTAGATATGTATGTAAATCAAAGAGGTGAAATCGAAATGTTAGAATTTGAAGAAAAAAGATTTACACCAAAAGATTGTAAAAAGGATGATTTCTTAAAAACAAAACAACTTGTATTGAAAAGTAAATAATAATGTGTTAAAATACATGTATTGAGCGATGATAGTGTGATGGTAAAGCACTTAGGCTATAGATTTAAAGTGATTCTTCTAGAATAAATAAGGTGGAACCGTCCTTAAAGGACCCTTATGATGTTTTAGAAGTTTTTTATTTATTGGAGGTATGGCATGCAAATAGAAGGAATAAAACAACTAGATCAAAACTTTTATGAAACAATAACTGTTAGAGATGGAGTTATTAAAGTAAGCGGTAAAGTGTTAGATACAATACATATGAATAAATCATTTACTGATTCTTTGCGAGGGAAAAGTGATGAAGAAATAAAAAGATCTATTATAGAATACTTTTTGAATTATAATAGACTTAATTTTGTATCTGATGATTTTAGTAGAATTACTGGACCTATATATTATGTAGGATCAGAAAGTGGTAAATTGTTAATTATTAATGATGAAACTACTTTAGTAGAAAAAACAAAAATATTAAATAAATATGTAAGAGATAGATATTATTTCTTATATAATCATCCTTGTGATATGTATGGACTTAATGTTAATTATGGAGATACTAGTTCATATTCTTTAACAAGAGGTGGTTCAGTTAAATTAAATTTATCTCGTAAGAATGGTAAATTACCCGAATGTGAGAGTACATTCGTAGAAACATTCTTAAATGAAATATTTGGTGATGATGTAATAACTGTTGTTAAACCTAAAAACGGTGAAGAATATAATAGTAATTATGAATTAGTTGGTAATGGTAAAAGAGTAATTCTTGGTATGATGAATAAAGATATTTTAAAGAAAGTAGAAGAACATAATAAAAAGTGTGAAAAAATAAGAAAAGAAAAAGAAGAACTAATAAAATTACAACTAAAAATGGAGGGATTTTAATGGAAAAGAAAATAACTATGGAAGAACTTACTAATTATTGTAAAAATTATGGATTTATCTTCCAAGGAAGTGAGATATATGGAGGACTTGCTAATACTTGGGATTTTGGACCTTTAGGAGCAATTCTTAAAAATAATATTAAATTAGCTTGGACTAAGAAATTTATTCAAGAAGATGTTAATAATGTTGCTTTAGATTCGGCAATACTTATGAATCCTAAGACTTGGGAAGCAAGTGGACACTTAAAGACTTTTAGTGATCCACTTATAGATTGTAAGCATTGTAAAACTCGTCATAGAGCAGATAAATTATTAGAAGATTTAGGTGTTGAAGATGCTGGTAAATTTAGTAATGAAGAATTGATGAATTATATTAGAGAACATAATGTTGTGTGTCCTAATTGTGGAAAGAGTGATTTTACTGATATTAGAAACTTTAATTTAATGTTTAAAACATTTCAAGGAGTTACTGAAGATGCTAAAAGTACAGTATATTTAAGACCGGAAACTGCTCAAGGAATATTTGTAAACTTTAAGAATGTTGAACGTAGTATGAGACTTAAATTACCATTTGGTATTGGACAAATAGGTAAATCATTTAGAAATGAAATTACACCAGGTAATTTTATATTTAGAGTACGTGAATTCGATCAAATGGAACTTGAATTTTTCTGTAAACCAGGAACAGAACTAGATTGGTTTAAACATTATAAAGAATATTGTAAGAATTTCTTATTAAGCCTTGGTATTAAAGAAGAAAACTTAAGACTTAGAGATCATGAAAAAGAAGAATTGAGTTTTTATAGTAATGCTACTACTGATATAGAATATAAATTTCCATTCGGATGGGGAGAACTTTGGGGAATTGCATCAAGAACTAATTATGATTTGAGTCAACATATGAAAGTAAGTTGTCAAAGTTTAGAATACTTAGATCCAGAAACTAATGAAAAATATATTCCTTATGTAATAGAACCGTCACTAGGAGTAGAAAGACTATTCTTAACAGTGTTATGTGATAGTTATGAAAAAGAAAAACTTAGTGATACTGATGAAAGAGAAGTATTAAGACTTCATCCTTTCTTAGCACCTATTAAGGTTACAATACTTCCACTAGTTAAAAAATATCATAGTGAAAAAGCACAAGAAGTATATAAGAGTTTATCTAAATACTTTATGTGTAGTTATGATGAAACTGCATCTATAGGTAAACGTTATAGAAGAGCTGATGCAGTAGGTACGCCATTTTGCGTAACAGTAGATGATGAAACTATTAATAATGGTACAGTAACTGTTAGAGATAGAGACACTATGGAACAAGAAACTATAAAATTAGAAGATTTAAGAAATTATATTGAAGAAAGAATAGAGTTCTAGAAATTATATAATTTCTTTTTTGGTAGAAAATTGTCAGTTTTTCTTGTTAAATTTATCAATTTTATTATTGATACTAGTTTATTATTGTGTTAAAATGGTATTGTAGTACGAGAATAAGGAGGAACACTTATGGGATTTATTAATAACATATTTAAGCCTGAAGATGATGATGAAGGCGTAGAAGAATATGAAACAAAAGAAATAACTAAAAATAAAAAAGAAGAATATAGAAATAAAACTATTTTAGTAGAACCAAGAGCATTTTCTGAAGCACAACAAATAGCTGATTATTTAAAGGCTAAAAATCAAGTTGTTGTTAACTTTAAAAGAGTCACTTCAGATGTATCTAAGAGAATTATGGATTTTCTTAATGGTATAATTTATGCGATTGAAGGAACTATGCAAAAGTTAGGTCCTGGTATTGTTATTTGTGCACCTAAAGGATTTGAGATTGAAGGAAATATAACAGAAGACGATACTAAAAAAACTAAAAAAGCAGATACAGGAGAATGGTAATATAAAGTTTTAAAATATTAGAGGTGGAGCTTATGAAAAAGTTCGATACTGTTTTCCGTGGCTATGATAAGTATCAAGTTCAAAAATGTTTAGACGAAATAATAAATAATTATGAAGCTTTACTTAAGAAGAGTCAGAAAACAGAAGATGAAAATAAAAAATTAGTTGAACAAATTTCTTACTATCAAAGAATAGAAGATACTATGAATAGAGCAATATATACTGCCGAAGCAGCAGGTGACCAAATAAAGAGTAGTGCAAGAAGAGAGGCAGAGTCTTTAGTTACTGAAGCAAGACATAATGCAAGTAGAATAATAAATGATGCTTTATTAAAAGCAGAAAAAGCTCAAAATCACGCTGATCAACTAAAAAGAAATACTAATATTTTAAAACGAAGATTAAAACAAATAATAGAAAATCAATTAGAAGTTATTGAAGAAATGGATAAAGTTGATTTTAATGACGTAGATAGTAAATACTAAGGATTAATTTCTTGGTATTTTATTTAAGGAGAAGGGATGAATAAAACTGGTTTTACTTTAATAGAGTTTTTAACAATTATTATCATATTGACAATTATAGTTATAATAGCACTTCCTAATGTTTATAATGTTGTAAAGAATTCTAAAAAAGAATATGTTATTAATGAAACTAAAAAGGTTTATAGTGAAGCTGAAAATAGATTTAGAAGTGGTAATAATACAATGGTAGTAAGTTCAAAAGATGATACAAAATTAGATGGTTTTGATAGTAAACTGCAATATTGCGTTTATTTAAGTGATGATGGACAAGTAGTAAGTATTAAAGTATCTGATGGAGAGTACCTTGTTTCTTTAGAAGATAATCAAACTATAAAAGGTTTATCTGATAATAATATTGAAAAAGGTAATTTAGATAATTATGAATGTAAATTTTATAATGAAAAATAATAAATTATTTACAATATATATTAAAATATGATAAACTAATTTTAGTGAAGCACCTGACCCTTTGTAGGCCAGGTATCATGTTGTTGTAATACCTAACTACAAAGTGAGTTAGGTATTTTTATTAATTTACGAAAATTAATAAAAATATTATAAAAAGTAATAAGAAAATGATAACAAGTAAAGAACTTATTAAATAATCTTTTTTACTCATATAACATCGCCTCCATTAACCCCCCTGAAGAGAGAAACATGCTTTGGCGATACGTAACCCCAGGTACTTCGGCATGTAGAGTATCATATATAAAAAAGCAATTCAAATAGGCAAAATTTAATTCTGAGATAGTTTTTCATGGTGATAATTACATTTTTCTTTATACAAAAATTTAATTATCAAATATGTTTTTATATATAAAATTCAATTTTAAGTAAATTTAAAAAATATATTATTTTACACTTAAACTAATTAATTTAACAAATGAGAAAAAAGGTTCGTAAGAACCTTTTAATTATGATAGAATATATATGAAAGGAAATGTTATGAATTATATACCACTTAATATTAAAACTGAATATGATTTAATGAATAGTCTAATTAAAATAGATGATTTGCTTTTATATGCTGAAAGTAGAGATGTTAAAGCACTTGGAATAACAGATTCATCTATGTTTGGTACTATGGAATTTATAACTAAATGTAATTTATGTGGTATTAAACCTATAGTTGGATGTGAACTTATTATAGAAGATGCATATGTCGTTTTATATGCTAGAAACTATGATGGTTTAGTTTCGTTATTCAAATTAGTTTCTAAAAAGAATATAGATGGTGTTATAACATTTGAAGATGTAGAAAAATATATATCTAATTTAATAGTAGTAACAAGCATAAGACATTATGAGGTAGTATCTAAATATTTTAATGATTGTTATTTAAAATTTCATAACGAAAAAACTAAAGAGGAAGCATTAAAACTTACAAAGAATATAGTATATATGGATTTGATTAGATATTTTGAACCTGATGATATAGAATATTTTAAATATATTAGATATATAGATGAGGGAAAAGTATTTAAAGAAAAGATTAATGTATATGAGAGTGGTTTTAAAAATAATATAGGTCGTGAGTATACTAAGAGTACTTTTGATTTTGCAAATCTTATTAATATAGAGTTACCTCCTGTTAAAACACATATACCAGTGTATAGGGAAGACTCAAAAGAGTTCTTATTTGCTCTTGCTAAAAAGGGATTAGAGAAGAGACTTAATGGTGATGTACCAGAAGTATATAAAAACAGACTTATGTATGAACTTTCTGTTATTGAAAAGATGAACTTTGTTGATTACTTTTTAATAGTATATGATTTTGTATTGTTTGCTAAAAGAAATAATATATTAGTAGGTCCTGGAAGGGGAAGTGGTGCTGCATCTTTAGTAAACTATAGTCTTGGAATTATAAATGTAGACCCATTAAAATATAACTTAATATTTGAAAGATTCTTAAATCCTGATAGAGTTACTATGCCTGATATAGATATAGATTTTGATAGTTTGAAACGTGAAGAAGTAATTAAATACGTTAGTGATAAATATGGACACAAGAATACGGCTAGAATAATATCATTTAATACATTGCTTCCTAAACAAGTTATAAGAGATGTATCTAGAGTAATGGAATTAAACCAAATATTAGTTGATAATATCTGTAGAACTATAAAAGATGAAAAGACATTTGATGAACTTAAAAATAATTTTGAATTTAATAATATAGTTAGAAGAAATAAAGATGCTATGTATTTAGTAAAAGTATGTGATAAGTTATGTGGCTTAAAGAAGAATACCAGTATGCATGCAGCTGGTGTTGTTATAAGTGATATAGAACTTGATAGTATTATGCCTTTATATAAAGTAGGGGATACTGTTTTAACTGGTTATTCTATGGAATATATAGAAAGTCTTGGTTTATTAAAAATGGACTTTTTATCAATTAAAAACTTAAATACAATATCTAATATAATAGATGATATAAGAAGTAGTGGAATAAATATAGATATAAATAATATAGATTTAAATGATAAGAGAACTCTTTATTTATTTAGTAAAGCTTATACTACTGGTGTATTTCAATTTGAAAGTAGTGGTATGAAAGCATTCTTAAAAGAATTAGAGGTTGATTCATTTCACACTTTAGTAGATGCGATAGCTTTATATAGACCAGGTCCTCGTGAGATGATACCCACTTATATTAAAAGAAAAAAAGGTCTTGAGAAAGTAACATACTTAATACCTGAACTTGAACCAATACTTAAGAGTACTTATGGAATTATAATATATCAAGAACAAGTATTAGAGATTCTTAGAAGTATTGGTGGATATAGTTATGCTGAAGCAGATATAATAAGAAGAGCTATGTCTAAGAAGAAAGAGAGTGTTATAGCATCAAATAAAGATAAATTTATTAATGGAGTTGTTTCTCATGGACACACTAGAGAGGTTGGAGAAGAGTTATACGAGTTAATTATTAAATTCTCTTCTTATGGATTTAATAAATCACACTCAGTAGTATATTCAGTAGTGGCATTTCAAATGGCATATTTAAAAATAAATTATACTTTATACTTCATGAAAAATTTACTTAATATGAATAAAAGTAGTGAAAGCATTAAAGAATATATAGATGAAAGCAAGTTACTAGGAATAGAATTTTTACCAATTAATATAAATAGTTCTTGCAAAGAGTTTATTATTAATGATAAAAAGCTAGTAATACCATTTACTATAATTAAAAGTATAGCATCTACGGTAAGTGAAGAGATTGAAAATGAAAGATGTAAAGGATTATTTAAAGATTTTTATGACTTTATGATTAGGTGTTATGGTAAAAGCGTTAATAAAAGAGTGGTTATTGCTTTAATAGAGTGTGGAGCTTTTGATGTATTTAATATTAATAAAAAAAGTTTGATAAAAAGTTTTGATGAAGTACTCAATTATGTAACTTTGTGTAAAGACTTAAATATGGTTATTGATGAAAAACCTATACTTGAAGATATGGAAGACTATACAGATAAGGAAATAATAGATAATGAAATAATTAATTATGGATTTTATTTATCATTTCATCCGGTTACTAAGTTTGATAGAAGTAACTCAATAACTCTTAAAGATTTTATTAAATATTTTGATAAAGTTATATCTTGTGTTTTATATGTAGAAAGTGTTAAAACTATTAAGACTAAGAATGGAGATAAGATGTCTTTTGTTAAGTTAAGTGATGAATATAGAAGTGTTGAAGGAGTTATTTTTCCTGATGCATATAAGAAGATTGGCGAAGTTAAAAAGAATTATGTATATAAAATTAATGCTAAAGTTGAAAAAAAAGATAACACTTATCAATTAATAGTGTATAATATGATTAATTTGGGTTAGGTGAAAAAGTATGGATGAAGAAAAGAAGAAAACTACTGTTAAAAGAAAGACTAGTAGTACTAAGAAAACCACTAGTACTAAAAAGAAAACTAGTACAAGTAAAAAGGATAGTACTAAAAGTAGTAATGTAAAAGCAAGTACTAAAAAAAGTACTCCTAAGAAAACAAATAATACTAAGAGAAAAACTACTAGTACTAAAAATAAAAGTACTAGTGTTAAAAAAACTACTAGTAATAAAAATAAAAGTACAGGGACAAAGAAAAAGATAGTTAAGAAGGAAGTTCCTAAAAAAGAAGAAGTAGTAAAGGCAGAAGAAAAGAAAGATAATAAGAAAACTAAAACAATACTTGATATTATTATATATGTGTTTATAGGTGTTGTTTGTGTATGTTTAGTATTATTATATTTTAAGAGAAAAGAAGATAATGAAACTATCAAGGAACTTGAAGAAACTGTTATTACTAAAGATATTGAAATAGTTGATGATAAGACTGTTAAAGATTATATTAATGAACTTAGAAGTAAATATGATAATGATGATATTAAGGGTATACTTAGTATTGATGGACTTGATGTTAGTATTCCAGTAGTTAAGGGTAAAGACAATAGCTATTATTTAAAGCATGCTGTTACTAAAAAGAAAAGTGTAATAGGTAGTGTTTTCATTGATTATAGAAATAATACTACTAGCAGACAAATAAATGTATATGGACACAATAGTACTAAGTTTGATCCTCCATTTAAAGTATTAGAGGAATACTTAAATAAAGATTATTATGAAGAACATAAGTATTTTGAATTTATGGTTAATGATGAAACTCGTAAGTATGAAATATTTAGTGTTATTATTGCTGATAAAGAAGACGCTGAAGAACATATGCAATTTAGTTATAAGAAAGATAGTGACTGGTTAAAACATTATCAAAGACTTAAAAGAAGAAGCAAATATAAAATAGATGTTGATGTAAATAAAGATGATAAAATAATGGTACTTCAAACATGCATATTTGGTAGATATCATGACAAATTATTGGTTATTGTTGGAAAAGAGATTGAAAGAAAATAGTAGTTTGTTGACTACTATTTTTATATATAAAAAAACAGTATAAAATTTATACTGTAATTTTATTAGTTAAATCTTTTTCTAATTATTATAGTTGTAATTAGAAA